>CAMWQF010000250.1 GCA_947176285.1 uncultured Porphyromonadaceae bacterium | reverse complement strand
GAAAAAAAGAATATACATATTGCTCGCGATGTTCCTTATGTGTGGAATTTCCCAAATTGCGTCAGCTAAAACCCGCAACATCCATGCAGAGGCTCACAAACATCAGCTTGCAGCCGCAAAAAATATAGGTCTTGATAAAAGCACTATCACAAGCATGGTGGAAGCAGACATCGCAGCGCGTGAAAATGCCAAATCCATCAATTCCGAGACCGAAGAACTTCTCAATGATCTTCTTTCAGAAGCAAGAACTCATCTTGGCAAAAGATATTCTCGAGGGAGCAAGGGCCCAAATGCTTTTGACTGCTCAGGATTTTCAAGTTATGTTTATCGCCAGTTTGGATATTCTCTTTCTCCTTCATCCCGCGATCAATATAATCAAGGTGAGAAGGTTGAAAGAAAGGATCTTAGAAAAGGTGATCTTGTTTTCTTCAAAGGGCGTAGCACTAAAGGTGGTGTAGGTCATGTAGGGATTGTAGTGAATGCAGATGAGAAGGGCAATTTTTCGTTCATTCACGCTTCTACCTCAAGAGGAATCACAGTCTCAAACTGCAGCGAACCTTATTATGCTTCCCGTTTCGTAGGAGCAAAGAGGGTTGTTTTGGAATAAAGAATATATATCTTTTATATAATAGAGGATCGGACTTCGGTCCTCTTTTTTTTGTATGTTTCCCTTATTTAGACTGTGTCTAAATAAGGGAAGTAGGTGGCTGAAAATCAGGGAAGAGAAAAAAAAGATTTGCCGAGTGACAAAAAACGTTTCTTTTTTTGAAATTTTTATCTTAACTTTGCAAAAGTTTTCGGCGTTTTCAAGACGAATCAGAGAATCGACCTATAGATATGAACGGAGATTACAAAGAAAGATGGAACAGGTGCCTTGACATTATCCGTGATAATGTCGGGGAAGATCGTTTTAAGACGTGGTTTTCTCCTGCCAGGGCCATTAAGTATGAAGACAACAAGCTGACGCTTGCGTTGCCTTCAAAATTCTTCATGGAAGAATATGAAGATCGTTTCCTTGGCCTCATATCAAGTGTTCTTCGCAAGGAATTTGGTCCTAATGTCCAACTCGGCTACGAAGTTGAGGTGATTGGAGGCGACAGAAAGTCTGCGCTCAACTATTCAAGCCCGATGCGTAGCCATGCTGTCGACACTAAGTTTATGCAGTCGATTCAGCATTCGCCTTCAGATTTCCTTACGTCTGGCGGGGAGAAGGGTGTTGAGGTGGATCCTCAACTCAACCCTGCAATGACCTTTGAAAACTACATTCTTGGAGATAGTAATAAACTCCCTTACACAATTGCACATTATATTGCAGAAAATCCAAATAAATCAGATTTCAATCCATTCTTCCTTTATGGAGCAGTAGGTGTAGGAAAGACACATTTGATTCAAGCCATCGGCATCAGGATAAAGGAAAAGAATCCTCGTGCAAGAATCCTTTTCTTGCCTATGAGGCAATTCCAAAATATGTATGTCAATGCTGTAATGAACCAGAAGGTCCCTGTCTTCATCAACTGGTTTCAACAAGAGGTTGACGTGCTTCTCTTAGATGATCTTCAGGAAATTGCAGGCAAGGCAAAGACTGCCGAGACACTGTTTCCTATTTTCAATCACATGCACCATAACGGGAAGCAACTCGTTTTTACATGCGATCGCCCTCCAGTTGAACTTGACGGCATTGAAGATCGTCTTATCGACCGTTTTAAATGGGGCGTGACTGAGGAATTGCCAAAACCGGACTACTCCTTAAGAAGAAATATCCTGAAATTCAAAGCGCAGAAAAACGGTCTTGCTCTTTCAGACGATATAATTGACTGCATAGCAAGCGGCGCGACAGGAAGCGTCAGGGAAATAGAGGGAATAGTAATGGGACTTTTGACTCGTTCGATTACTCTCAATTGTCCGGTGACTCTTGATTTGACAAAAGAAGTGATGCGCCACACTATAAAGTCAGCACCGACTTCCAAGCCTGTCAATTTCGATATGATAGTTGATGCTACTGCTGAATACTACAAGTTGAATCCTGACGTGATTTTTACAAAGAGCAGGGTTAGGGACATAGCAGATGCTCGGCAGATTATAATGTATCTGAGTCATGATCTGACGGGTCTCTCATCTTCTGCTATTGGAGCAAAACTAAATAGGCGTCATGCTACGGTGCTTCATGGCATCACAGCAGTGCAGGATAGAATCAAATATGCAAAAGACGTTCAAGAAGCGGTCACTTCCATACGTACAGAAATAAATAGGATGGCAAAATTATAAAAAAAAGGAAGCTTTAGGGCTTCCTTTTCACTTATTGTTTGATTAAGATTTGATTCTTTTTTCCTATTCGAGTGAGTAAGCGATAGATTCGAGAAGAAGGATAAGGTCTGAGCGGGATGCTCCTAAAGAGGTCAAGATGTCAATGTCAGCAAGGATCTGGGTTTTCCAAAGACGCTTATCATCGTTTGGCCTGACAGTGAGACGATACAGTCGAGTCGCTTCTGCAAAGTCTTTTTTTAGGAATGCGATGTGGCCCATGAGCCGGTAGTCACTTTCCGTAAGATCAATGTTGGATATTCTCTTCATGCTCTTCTCTGCTTTGTCAAGGTCTGACATATTAAAAGCACATTTTGCCATACGCCTGATTACTTCCGGGTCATCAGGAGTCTCGTAATCCACGCGATATAGTTCATTGAGAGATTCTTCCCATTTTCGCGAGTCGGCAAGAGTATCAGCAATTAGCAGAGAAAGATTCCGATCAAATGAGCCGTCTTCCGGACGTGCCATTTCAAGATATTCTACCGCATTGCGGTAATCACCCACCTTGCGATAGTTTACCCCTAATCGCCTTGATATCCATCGGCTGTCCGGATTGAAAAGTTGGGCTTTCATGTAAGCTTCAATTGCTTCATAATTGCCATTCGGTGTCTTTTCAAGGCAAAATCCGATTTTCTCCCATACATGTGGACTTGCGGCAGATTCTTTTGCTACAGTCTGAAGAAGTGGAAGAGCATCAGCGTAGTAGCCTCGTTTGAAATAAAACTCAGCTATAGGGGCAACTTCATCAGCAGATTGCATTATTGAAGAAATGACCGGAATAGCACTGAAGTCAAGAGCATCAGCAAAGGGATCGAAAAATTCTCCACGTTTGGGATAAAGTTTATGAAATCTATATAAATCCCGGGAATATCGGGTGAGTTCCTCCTCATATTCAGCACCGGCCTTAAGAGCCTGTAGTTCGTGCATTTGCTCTTTCATTTGCTCAGTCTGAGCATGCATTTGGCTGAGCACCATTTTCCTCTGTGCATCGGGCATTGACGAAAGAGAGAAGGCAAAGGAATATTTATCGGAGTCACACATAAGTCCACTCATCTCAAGAAGAGAGGATACTCCATCATCATCGATTGAATGGAGCGGACGAAGCATTGGATGGTGAACAGTGAAAGGGAGAAACCAGTTTCGAACTTGCCTGAAGAATGGGAAACTTTTTAGATTTGAAAAGGCGACCATCATCACGTCTGCGCCGTCTGATTGCATTTCGGTGAGTTCGCGTAACTTATCTTCTAACCCTGATTTCCTTAGAAGTTCTTCCCATTCAGGATTTGCTTCAAGATCTGCAAAGGAGGCTTCTTCTGATGTCTTTTTAAGCCGTTGGATGATATCCGGACCAAACTGCATAAGCCCCGGAATGACATCTCGTTGCATTTTTCGGGATACTCTGTCTGTGTCTCTTGTACTTACGGTTGTCTTTACCACGTTTCGAATCTTCTTAGACATCCCTTCGATATCTGGTAGTGTCTGCAGGGCATCCACCACCTTACTGTCGTCGGCGATCTCCGTATGCCAATGGCTAAGAGTTAATATTAGAGTGGTGAGAGCACGAGCAGAAATTCCTACGCTCTCCTCTTTTGAAAGTTCAATTAAAGAGAGAAATGCTTCGCGAGAATAATATCTCATAAGCGACAATCCAATAGCCGAGATGCATAAAGTAGCAGTCGTGAATGGCAACAATCCATCCTTTATTGCTTCGTTTACAAGTCTATAATCGTCGGTTGTCAAGCAATCGGCTGTCCAAAGTGTATTGAAAATCTTCTCTTCTTCAGTTTCGATTTGAGACATCACTGAGTCCGGATATTGTCCTGACGCTAATGCAAGGTCGGCCATGGCCTTCAATTCCTTGACTTTATCAAAAGAAGTAGCAAGCAAGGTTGGGCGGAGACGACACATTCTTAGGGTGGAGAAATAAATTTCAGGAGAATCAGTGGAAGACGCATCTTTGTCGATTTGCTGCGCTATGTCGAAGAGTGACCTGCGTATTTCAGCAAGCATATCCTCTCTTCCCGGATCGGAAAGTCCACGCGAGAAGTATTCAAGCATATACTTATAGGTGCTTTCATTTTGAGATATCTTATTGAGCGCTCCGGGTATCGGGGTTTCTGTCAGCCTCCGGCGCAACAGAGTGAAGCAATCCTTGTAACGGCCTGCTTCCAAAAGTTTTTTTGTTTGTTCGGGGAGGGAATATTTTGTTTTTTCTTTCATTATACTTTAATTTTCATAATTTTTAATTAGGCAACCGTTAAAAATGGGTTACCTCTTACTAAATAGAACAAATAAAATGCCAAAAATCGCTGAAAACTCCATAATTTTTATTAATTTTGCAAATTGAAGCTGAAATGGCTTATTATAAAATGTAACTTAAATTTATATTAAGATATGGTAATACAA
>CAMWQF010000249.1 GCA_947176285.1 uncultured Porphyromonadaceae bacterium | reverse complement strand
GAGCACGTGATTTGTAATCTCGGGGTCGTTGGTTCGAATCCGACAAGAGGCTCCCTCAAAAGGCGCGACGGCATATGCCGCCTCGCCTTTTTTAATGATAAATTATTAATGATGAATGACAATATTAACTTAAATTATTAATCCCCAACCCTTATCAAAATGTACATTTTCAACATCACATACGTAATCCCATCCAAAAGGAAAGACTCTTTCATAGAGTGGGCTAAAGGGGAGGCTCATCTCGTTGCCACTTCAGACAACCTCCGCGACTACAAGATAGTCACAGTCGCTGCAATCCCCGGCGACAAAGACTTTGCCAAGCAGGACGAAAAGAACTTCTCAATCCAGATGCACTTCGACTCAATCTCCGACTGCCGCAAATGGAATGAAACGAATTTCACAACTTTAATGGAGTCTTATGCAAAATGGCATGGACCAAACCCTCTCTTCTTCGCCACAATCCTAAAAGAACTCTAACGAGTGAATAATAATTATGCATTCTGCATTATGAATTATGAATTATCACTAAAAAATTACGATCGCATCATAATGGGTATCGACCCGGGCACAAATGTAATGGGCTATGGTGTTTTAGGCATTAAGGGGAAGAAGGCTGATGTAGTTGTGATGGGGGTCATCCAACTTAGCCGTTTTGAGACCCACTATATGCGCCTCGGTCGCATTTATGAGCGCGTCAGCGGCTTGGTGCAACAGTACCTTCCCGATGAACTCGCCATCGAAGCACCCTTTTTCGGCAAGAATGTGCAGTCAATGCTCAAACTTGGAAGAGCGCAAGGAGTAGCCATGGCTGCAGCCCTCGCCCGCGACATCCCTATTACAGAATATCCACCACTCAACGTCAAGAAAGCGGTGACCGGCAACGGACAGGCATCAAAGGAACAAGTAGCCAATATGCTGAAGCATCTCCTCTCCATTCCTGAAGAGAAGATGCCTGATGCTCTGGATGCCACCGACGCGCTCGCTGTGGCACTATGCCATATGTATGAATCCGCAAAACCGGAAATTGCGAAAGGTCCTAAATCATGGAAAGACTTCCTTGCAAAGAATCCAGACAGGATTGCTCAGAGGCTTAAATGAGTTTAAGAGTTTAATTGTTTAAGGGTTTAATTTTGAATTATCGTGAATCTTTCCTTATTGCTTAAACAATTCTTTTATCGAGCCAAGGGATGATAGTACGGAAGATGCCTCATAGGGTATGTAGACTGTCTTATTGTCTTGTCCATCTGCCATGCTCTTTAGTGTCTCAATATATTTCTGAGCAAGCAAATACGCAGCGGGGTCAGTCTGAGACTGCGCAACTGCTTCTGCCACGTTGCGAATAGCGTCGGCTTCTGCCTGAGCACGAAGCACCTGAGCCCGAGCCTCGCCCTCCGCCTTGAGGATGGCAGCCTGTTTCTCAGCCTCAGCCTTGTTGATCTGGGACATCTTCTGCCCTTCCGAACGTAGGATCAGCGACTGCTTCTCACCTTCAGCATTCAGGATTTCTGCACGACGGTTACGCTCTGCTTGCATCTGCTTCTCCATTGCCACCCGCACGCTCTCCGGAGGAGTGATATCCTGAAGTTCTACGCGGTTAACTTTCACACCCCATTTATTGGAAGCATCGTCAAGAATGGACTGCAGTTTAGCATTGATAGTATCGCGTGAGGTTAAAGTTTCATCAAGTTCCAACTCACCGATTACATTTCTAAGAGAAGTCTGAGTCAGTTTTTCGATTGCATTTGGCAAATTATCAATCTCATAAACCGATTTCTTCGGGTCTACAATCTGAAAATATAGAAGGGCATTGATTTCGGTAGTCACATTATCACGAGTGATCACCTGCTGAGAAGGGAAGTCATACACCTGCTCACGCAAATCAATTATAGTCGTAGTCATCACACGCACGCCGCCACGTCCGAAAGCTCCACTCGGCTCTATACGACGTGTGTAGACTACCTTTGGCTTATCAATAAAAGGAATTATGAAATTAAGTCCCGGTTGAAGAACTGAATGGAATCGCCCAAGACGCTCCACCACTTTAGTCTCTGACTGAGGCACCACCTTAACTCCCGCCATAATAACGACGATTACAAGCACAAGGATCACTGCCGCTACAATAATAGTTGTCATAATAATTTATATTTTAGGTTGTCAAATTAGCCGTTTCCTGCTAATTTTATTTAGATAGTTATACTCAAAATTGCAAAAGACTCAGCGTTAAATATTAATCACTTCCACTGAAAGAATAATGGAATCATACCCCACTACACGAACTTCATCACCATTCTGAAGAATAGACTTATTATTAGCAGGTCTGATCTGCCATACATCCCCGTCAATTCTCATTCTCATGCAGTCGGGTGCCTCAAATGCCACCCCGGTCCTTCCAATGAGGGCATCCATCCCTGTAGCCGCATGTCTGCTACCCTTATGAAGGCAATCTACAAGTCGATGCCTCCAATGGAAAGTAGCCAGATAAATTATAGTAGTCGCCACAACAAAAGTAATGATAGAAGCAATCCACTCACCTCCAAGCAAAGCAGCCACCATCGCGCATAGAGCACCGATACCCACATAGAGACAAGTAGTGGACAATGTCATTAACTCCGCGACCAAGAATCCCACACCCAAGATAAGCCAAAAACTCCAAATTCCCATATTTTTAAGATCGTTTTAGATTACAAACACAAAGATATAAAAATTTATTGAAATATCCACTATCAAAGAGCCCAAATTTCCAATCCCTTTTTCTTGGAAATGACAATACTGCGATTGTTTACTGGTTGGATATGGGGCATGAAGGTTTTACAACTTTTACTCTGATAGAGTCTGATGGAGAGTGGAAAATAGACAATGCTACAGTCCCTGATGGCTATAAGGATGTGGTATTCAAAAGATCACACACAAAATAATACTTGATTGTAATTTTTAGCACATAAGGCGCGTCTAATGAAAAAAGGAAACTTAATAGATTAGACATGAAAAAGAATTTCTTTAAAGCAATGCTCGCCTTAATGGTGATTGTTTCTGCCGGCTCCGCATCGGGTCAGGTGTTTTACAAGATTGAAGGGAATGGACTGAAATCTCCGTCGTATGTTTTTGGAACCCACCATGTGGCTCCTTTATCGGTGGCAGAGCAATTCGGTGCCATCGAACCATTTAATACTGCGACTCAGATCGTTGGCGAGATAGATATGACGCAAGATCAAATGGCGCTTGCCATGGCTCTGCAGCCTCACATGATGGCTCCTGCCGACAGTACCCTCTCAAAGGTGATAAGCCCCGAAGATATAGAGGTGATAAGCGTGGAGTTCAAGAAGTGGGCTCCCATGCCTGGAATGGAACTCAGCATGCTCGAGGGGATGAAGCCAATGGTTGTAAGTTCCATGGCAGTAGTTGGAATGTGTGCTGAATCAATGCCGGGCTTCGACCCTCAAGCACAACTTGACTCATGGTTTCAGACTAAGGGTAAGGCAGAAGGCAAAAGAATCATACCGCTTGAGACAGCCGAGCAGCAAGCGATGCTGCTCTACGACTTCACTCCTATTTCAGTACAAGCTGAAGAGCTTGTGGATTTGCTTAAGGAGCCTGAAAACGCTATTGAGCAGACAAAGACTCTCTCTGATGCCTACGTCAGACAGGATCTCAAAGCCATGTATGACCTAAGCATGAAGGATGAATCACATCCTGAATTCATGGAAGCCATACTCGACAAGAGAAATGCCGACTGGCTCTTAAAACTACCTGCCATATTTGAACAAGGCCCTACCTTCGTGGCGGTAGGAGCATTACATCTTGCAGGCGATAAGGGTTTGATTGAAGGTCTAAGAAAAGCCGGCTACACGGTGACACCTATAGAAAAATAAAGCGACAAAACATTAAGTTTTGAACAAACGAATATTACTCTCTATATCGTTATCATTCATAATTTTAGCATCTGTTTTTGGATTTTAAAACAACTTCCAAATTCCTGTTTTGTCGCTACCCTCTCTACCGATAATCCTTAGATCTCTTAATTTTTTTGTGGTTCTTTCAACAGTTCTTTGTGTTATTGAAAGAGCTTTTGCAATTTCTGCATGTGTTATTGAAGGATTGTTTTTAATAAGTTCTATAACTTTCGTTTGAATATCTGACAATTTTACACCGACATTTACACCGACATTTACACCGACATTTACACCGACATTGTCCTTATTATCGTTGCGAGTCTGAATGACGTACCTCGCCACGAAAGTCGGTGAGGGCATCGCGGTTTAGCATGTCAATACTGGTGCCGGGAATGGATTTCTGAGACTGAATACCGAATGATTGGTCACGAACCATTGACATTATTTCTTGCTGCGTGGCACGCTGGTCTCCACTTCCCATTCGGATAAATGTATTTTCGAGCGAACCGAAATATACTGGCTTAACCTCAGATGACGGAAGATAGAACACAAGAATGCTCTTCCCATCGATCTCATAGCGATGGGGTGTGGCAAAGAGAGGGACATTGAATTTCTTGGAGCGCAGAGTTCCGAAAAAGTCCTGTTCAAGTTTTTCTATATTATCCACCCCGGTAACCTCAAACGTACATCCGGACTGTTTCACTCCAAGTACAATCCACCCCCCGGAGCAATTTGAGAAAGCACTTACAGTTTCCCATATATTCTTCGGCAGATCAGATTTCGCGGCCTTGACCTCGAAATCATCCCATTCTATGTCACGTAGCCTCGCTACAA
>CAMWQF010000248.1 GCA_947176285.1 uncultured Porphyromonadaceae bacterium | reverse complement strand
CCATCCCCACTCTTATAGATAATGCCGTCCACTTCACGAGCGAGAAGTTTCCTTAGGGTCCAAATCTCATCGTGGACCGTACTGACAATTATTTTCGCGTTAGCATCCCTTGCGCGTATCATCTCTATTAGCAAGAATCCGTCAATGTCCGGCAGTTCCAGATCAACTATATAGAAATCAAATCTTTCCCCTGCATCCATACTATCCACAAGATGATTAGCAGTGCCGTATTTCATCACATGGGTTGCTCCATGATTGTGCAATACGGCATTCAGGCCCTCCCTTATCAGGTCATGGTCGTCAACAACGGCTATTTTCATCTGCGACAGATTGTTTTTTGGGGGCATCGCTGTAGATAAACTTTTTGCATAAATTTTGAATGCAAAATTACATCAACAGACAATGTCAATCAATTACGGAAATCCGTAATTTTTATATCAGACGCCCCACTAGATTACTTTAATTTCACGTCTAAGATAACTTTAGTTCCACTATTTTTATCTGCCACTATTGTGACAGTTCCTCCTACAGATTCAGCACGTCGCCGCATAGAGTCAAGACCCAAACCTTTGCTCTTAGCAGCACTGTATTTTCCGTTGTCGGCTACTGAAAGCGACAGTGTATCTGCAACCCAATTAAGTTCAACACATATTGTGTCGCAACCGGAATGCTTCACAGCGTTGCCTACAGCCTCCTGAACGATACGATATATCTCAAGCGACACAGAATCAGGCACATCTTCCCATGAATGTCCTTCAGATGTGGACACATACGATAAATCTATCTTGCCGGAATTGGCATCCGCCTGTTTTCTCACGAAAAACCTTACCACTTCATCAAGCGATGCATAGGAGAACTCGGGGGGCATTAGTTCATGAGAGATGCGCCTTACTGATTCCCGACAACTATCAAGCAACTGCACAGTGTTTTCCTTAGTCTTTCCGTCTGCCATACTCATTTGGATAGCGAGGAGATCGTTGCAGACTCCATCGTGAAGTTCACGAGCCATACGCCTTCGCTCATTTTCAAGACCTTCTACATACTGCTGAGTAAGTTGACGGCCAATGTCGGCGCGCAGTGCAGCAAATTCCAGTTCCTTCTTCAAACGGCGTCGGCGCTGAAGATCGGCATATGTCAAAAATGCTATTACAACCGCAAGAATCACACCCAAGGCAACAAACAGCCACATCAGAGTATTAGAACGCCGTGCTTCGCTCTTTGCGAGCGCGAGTTCGGTTTCCTGAGTTTTATATTTGACCTCGTGTTCCTTTACTGCATTGGCCGTTTCGAGAGAGAATCGCTCTTTCTCGAGCATACGAACGGAATCGGAATAAGCAAGAGCATCTTCCATTTTACCAAAATGAGCAGCAATATCCTTTAGAAGTTCATACATCTGCACCCGATCTTGCACAAGATTATTGACATTGTCTTGAGTCTTCATTTTTTCAAGGGCAGATAAGAGTACCCCACGAGCCTTAAGATAGTCGCCGTTTTTCATCCATCCTTCCGCTATAGCTGTTGTTGCGGAAGTCCATACTTCAAGTTTTTCCCCTTTCTTTTTAAAATGATCCTCACCCATCGCCTTGTCACAATAATAGATCACTGAATCCATAGGAGGACGATCGTAGATATTCACGAACATTGATGCTCTGTTGTAATAATTCCAAGCCGGATTGACAGAGGTTTCCCCCCACTCCTTAGGGGCAGAATCAATTAGAAGCACTGTCTTAAGATTTGTCTCGTCAAGCATTCGGGCATACTCCTTTCGCTTCTCAGGATCTTTCGTTTCTTGCTGAAGATTACCATAGTACACTTCCTGCACAGAATATAGGTTGTATAGATGGAACACCCTGTTTTTTTCTCTTACATTTGGGATGAAAGCCTCCATATCTGATATCACCTTTTTTAACCCGTCCATGTCTCCGAGATGAAGATAGACTATAGCCAGCATGTAATAACATCGGGTAATATAGCGGTCAGCATCTTCATGGCTTTTGCGATAGGCATCTATCGCTTGTTGAGATAAATCGAATCCTTTTGCTCGATCACCAAACTTAATCTCATAAAAACCCATATGTTCCAGAATACGTCCAACCCTAAACCAATCTTCGGCTTTTTCAGCATAAGGAATACCTTTACGGAAATTCGACATAGCCTCCGAACCTTTTTCGCTTCCCAGAGCCATCTGCATACGTCCCAATTCATCATACATATACGCGATGATGGAACTGCCGACTTCATGCTTTAATGCGAATGGTAGCAGACGGTCTTCTATGACGTTGATACACTCTTCACGTATGCTTGAAGTTGCATCGCCATTATTGTCCTGATTATATCGCCTTAACACCGCCATAGCACTGTCAGCCACCTGTTCTGACGGGAGTCTGAGTCTCAGTATAGGCTTTATCTCATCATCAAGCGAACGGCCAGCCAATGAGACTTCAGGCAGAAGCAAGATGGCAAGAAATGGAAGAATGAAGCGAAGTGAAATTTTAATGATATTCTTTGATGTCATATGGATATTTTTTTCAATGGTCTGAATTTAAGTTTCTGATTGCAAAAATAAGCATAATCGGTGGAATACGCAAATCCACGGATAGAATATGTTAATTTCTATAAATATTATATCTAATTACCATTCCAATGAGAAAAAATTACTGTTTTCCGTAATTGACTTAACTCAATAGATATTGTAATTTTGTAAACTAAAAAAATACTAACCAATAATACGCCAATGAAATGAAGAAAAAAATTTATCTCATTGTTCTTGCACTGATATCCTTATTATCGGTGCATGCACAAAATTCACTGAGCGAGACACTTTTTTCAGAAACATTCAGCAATGTAAACGAGACATCCAAACAACTGATACCTGCTGATATGTCAAAGTTTGACAATCCTACCGAGTGGATTCTGGACAAAGTATATGCCGGAGAAAAATGTCTCCACCTTTCGGAAGGCTCATCAATCACATTTCCGTCGGTGAAAGACATAATAGGAAATGGGATGTTTGAAATAGATGCTGAGCCATGGATTATTGAGCCGGATTTCGATAATGAGAATTTCGATTGGGAAGCATTTGAAGAAGGTCAAATGAAGGCCGGGGCATATCATATGAGTATCGAAAATGGGGAACTTCTTACAACTGATTTTGACCTCAAAATGTCGATGAATGGACAACCCTGCATGTATGATATTTCTCCAGATACTCGCCTGACCCTTCATGCAGATGGTCCACTTATCATCAATGCCATACACATTGGATATGGGAATGTGTCCCAATGGACAGACAAAACAGAATTCAATCCTGCTCCCGGCGTTTATTATGGACCGTTTGATCTTTTGATCACTCCCGGTAAGAGCGGCGATGGATTTTCGGAAAGAGGAGAGCATAATTATGCTGTTTTCACTACGGATGGCACATGCCCTGACCGCAGATCGCAAAAGGTAGATGGGCCCATTCATATAGATAAGACCACTACAGTATGGGTGGCAACCATACATGGCAATGGCATGATGACCCTGTCTGACCCAAAACAATATGAAATACAGGGTAATACAAACGTTGAAAAGCCAAATTTTACATATGAAATCAACGTTGACAAACCGGGAACACTAAAGAATAAAATCCTTGAAATTGATGCAGATGAAATCAATGGATTGGAGATCCATGGCAAAATCAACGGCGAGGACTTATCATATATAAATAGCGGAAACGGAAGAATGGGATTCTTGACTTATCTCAATCTCGCTGATGTCACATTTGAATATGACGAGACACTCTACAAGCAGAGAGTTTTTGCTCCTGAAGGTGGTATGGGAACTGTCACTACCATCTACTATTATCTCTCCGAGACTAACTACGAAAAGAATTTGGGAGGTGGCAGACCCGGAGTCGAAAACTATGCATATTATCGCAATGACCTTTCTTCTGCATTTGTAGGACATCCAAAACTTGAACTTATAGTTTTGCCGGATTTCATGACATCAATCGGATCGTCTGCTTTTGAGAATTGCGAGTCCCTTGTGCAGGTGAAACATAATGGGAAACTGACAGAAATTGGTGCTTCAGCATTCTATAATTGCAAGAATCTTAATAATATAGACCTAAGTTCTACTATCAGGGTTGGATATTCTGCTTTCGCAAGAACGAATATACGGGGAGAAGTTGACTTTTCTACTATTGATGAATTTGGGGACGCTTCATTCGCAGACACGAAGATATCCTCAATAAAGTTTGGCACTCCCTCTTACATAGGAAAGAGTGCATTTGCAGGAACCCTGCTGAAAAGATTAGATCTGCCGAATCCTCCTGACACAATACCTGAAATGGCATTTGATTGCTATAATTCTGATACATATGAACGTCCGCTTAAGACAGTAGCACTGGGAGAAGGTGTCCGCTACCTGGGAAAGAATGCTTTTGGCAACGGTGTTGAAGAAATGAATCTTCCTTCAACTCTTGAGGAATTGGAAGAGAATGCTCTTCCCGTAAAAATCGTAGCAAACATAGAACCGGAAGATGGAATAAAATATATCGGCAAAGTGGCTTATAGCCGTGATTCTGACCGCTCGTCATATACAATAAAGGAGGGAACAGTATCGCTAAGTCCACAACTTTTCTACTTCTCGAATGTGGAATCCGTAACACTACCAAGCAGTCTGCGAATAATTGGTGAGCAAGCATTCTACGGAACAAAATTGAAAAAGACTCCGGACATGCC
>CAMWQF010000247.1 GCA_947176285.1 uncultured Porphyromonadaceae bacterium | reverse complement strand
ACCTCAATATCTTTCGAAAGCTATGAAGGGAAATAACTTTAACGAGAATACTCGTGTGCAGGTTCCGGCTGCATTACATCTATGTCGCCTTGGTTATACTTATCTGGATGATATCCCGGAATATGACAAACGAACCAATATAATCACGCCCATATTCAAGCAGTCTATTAAGAAACTAAATCCCACAATGACCGATCTTGATGTTTCACAACTACTTGAAAAGATAGTCAGTGAAGCCAAGAATGACAACCTTGGTCGTGAGTTTTATGAAATGCTTTCCTCTAACAGTGGTATTAAGTTGATTGATTTTGATGACCCGTATCAAAATAGTTGGCATATCACTACAGAGTTCCCTTGCGAAGATGAAGAGTCGGGAGATAATTTTCGTCCTGATATTACATGCTTTATAAATGGCTTGCCACTCGCATTTATTGAGGTAAAGAAACCCAATAATCGGGAGGGTATCCTTGCAGAACGTGAACGCATCAATAAACGTATGCGCAATAAGGCATTTCGCCCATTCCTAAATATCACGCAACTGATGATATTCTCAAATAACCAAAACTACGATAACGAAAATCGGGTGCCTATTCAAGGTGCATTTTATAGCTGCACTTCTAAGACAAAGGCATTCTTCAATGTTTTTCGCGAACAAGATAAATCGTTTGTCAACAATGTGCATCTGCACCCACTCGAAGAAGGAGTTGAACAGCGTATTTTGCGTCACAGAAACTGTGTTGCCGTAAAAAAACTTCCTGAATACGAGACAAATCAGGCAAGGACAACCCCGACAAACAGCATTCTAACGTCTATGCTTAGTTTTGACAGATTCCTCTTTTTGCTTCGCTATGGATTTGCGTATGTTGACAGAACTATCGAACTTGAAGACGGAACAAAAGCAAAACGGCTCGAAAAACACGTTATGCGTTATCAACAGTTGTTCGCATCCCTTGCCATTCGCAGAAAACTTGATCTTGGTGTTAAAAGCGGTATTATCTGGCACACGCAAGGGAGTGGAAAAACGGCACTGGCATATTACTCTGTTAAGAGTCTTCGAGATTTCTATGCCGGACGCAACACTGTTGCAAAGTTTTATTTCATCGTCGACCGCATTGCTCTAATGGAGCAAGCTGCTGACGAGTTTGCTGCTCGTGGCTTGATTGTTCGCACCGCCCAGTCGCGCAAAGAGCTTATGGAAGATTTCCAGAGCAATGCGCCGATTGAAAATCCATCCGGCAAACCGGAGATAATGGTTGTCAATATTCAGAAGTTCAAAGAGGATTCTTCTAAAATAACACTTGACAACAGTTATTCAACTAAACTACAGCGCATTTTTTTCATTGACGAAGCTCACCGTGGATATAGTCCTCAAGGCAGCTTCCTCGCAAACCTTTTTGATGCTGACAAAGATTCCATAAAGATTGCGCTTACCGGAACCCCGTTGCTGAGAGAGGAACGTGAGTCATGGCGAGTATTTGGTGATTATATTGACACTTATTATTACGACAAGTCTATTGCAGACGGTTATACACTCAAATTGATGCGAGAACCGGTCGAGACGGTATACAAGGAGAAACTGGAAAATATCCTTGATCAACTTACCGGAGAGGTTGAAGTCAAACGTAGCGACATTGACCGCAATAAGATAGTTGAGCATCCGAGTTATCTAAATGCACTTATTGACTATATAATAGCAGATTTCAGACGCTTTAGAATAGAACAGAATGAGCCTTCTGTAGCTGCTATGATTGTTTGCAAGACCAATCCACAGGCTCGTAAACTTTATGAGCTATGGATGGAACGCTATAATCATGCTATTGAGTTAGAGGAAAAGAAAGAAGAAAAAATACTGTCAGCAGGAGAGCCGATGGTACCGTACTCAAAGACCCCGCCATTGACAGCAGCTCTTATCCTCCATGACGAGGGAGACAAACTTGAACGTAAGGCATATATTGAAGATTTCAAGAAGACTGAGAATATAGATGTATTGATTGTCAATCAGATGCTTCTCACAGGCTTTGATGCTCCAAGATTGAAGAAACTGTACCTTGGACGTGTCCTTGACGGTCATGACCTTCTGCAGGCTCTTACCCGTGTAAATAGGCCCTACAAGGACTTCAAATATGGTTATGTCGTTGATTTTGTTGACATAAAAGAGAACTTTGACTCCACCAACGACCGCTATCTGCGTGAGTTGAACCGTACAACCGACATACTGCCAGATTCTGATGAACTTAAAACTCCGGGAGAGGTAATTATTGAGGATAAGGACAAAATAATCTCCGATATGAAGGAGATCAAGAGTGTTCTTTTCAACTTTACATGCGACAATCCTGAAATATTCCGGCAAGAGATTGACGAAATAGAAGACAAAGACCAACTATATGAGTTGAAAAATATTCTTGCCAATGCCAAGGCTATCTTAAATCAGGTTCGTGCTTTCGGAGACAATGAACTAAAAGAAAAGATAGAGAAACTTACGCCCGGTTCAATACCAACGCTTATGACCGAGGTGTCTCATCGGATTGATAGAATCAATCTCTTGAATAACACTGACCATACGGCAGATGTGTCCGGTATCATCAATGTTGCCCTTGACGCTCTTGAATTTGAGTTTAAGAAGGGCATGTCCGAAGAATTGCGCATTGTTGTAAATGATTTGCGTGAAAGAGCCGAGAAAGTACAGCGTGAATTTGAATCCAACTTTGATCATAAGGAAGATAAGTATGTTCTTCTCGCTGAAGAGTTCCGCAAATACTTCCGTGAGCACGGCTTCTCTCCCAAAAGTACTCAAGAGGCAAAAGAAGCCATTGAATATATGGATACCGTTATGAAAAAAATCCGTGAAATCAATCGTCGCAATAACGCTCTGCGTAATAAATACAAAGGCGATGAACGATTTGTGAGAATCCATAAACGCATTGAGGAGGAGAATGAGCACCGTGAGCGTCCGATCATATCCAAGCATGAGTTTGAAATTGCCGAACGATTGATGCAGATGAAGAAAGCAATTGATGACAAGCTATTCCTTAACATTAATTCACTGAATAATGCAGATAAATTCCGTCAGGATGTACTAGCACTCGTAGGCACAACGTTGATTGACCTATCCGTTCATGCAACGCTTGAAGAACGTAAATTTATACGCTCTTTGATTTCCGACGAATATATTAACCAATATCAGCTCATGTCTGAGCCGACCATCTCATATGCACGAGTATAATGAAACAAGATACACAAGCTATTGAAGCCAAAACCATCGGACTTATCGATTCCCTTCGTACAACCTGTGGCGAGTACGGTCTTGCCGGAGGTGGCAGTGAATACAAGATTATCACCGAAATGTTCTTGTATAAGTTTTTCAACGATAAGTTCGGATATGAAGCCAAACGAATGCCTATCTACGGCGAACGGCTTGCCAAAGCTGAAAAGTGGGATGCCGAATATGATAAATTCGATGAAGAAGAGGTTGAAGACCTTTTTAGTTATCTCCCCGGCTCGGTGCCTAAGATGGCTCCACATCACACCCTATCCCATCTCTATAATGCTTCTACCCAAGGAGATTTTTCAACTCTGCTTGATGCAACCCTTGTTGAGATTGCGAGTTTGAACGAGGACACCTTTTCGGTACTGACTTCCGGTAATAGTAAGGTGAAGATTTTCAATGGAGTGACCAATTTTATCACGGATATTCACAAGCGTGATCAATTCGCCATTGCCATGATGAAGAATCTTGCGTCTTTCAACTTCGAGGATGTTTTCGCTGAGAAATACGATTTCTTCTCGCGTATATTCCAATATCTCATTAAGGACTACAATAATGCCGGCGGCGGCAAATATGCCGAGTATTATACTCCTCGTGAAATAGCCACGGTAATGGCTCGTCTCCTTGTTGGAGATGATGCACAACTGCGAGGCGTTTCATGTTATGACCCCTCTGCTGGCACAGGCACACTGCTTCTTGCCTTGGCACACCAAATAGGCGAAGATCGTTGCTCAATATATAGTCAGGACATATCTGAGAAATCATCCGAAATGCTTCGACTGAATCTTATCCTCAACGGATTGTCAGAAAGCCTTCCAAATATCCGTCAGGGCAACACACTTCTTGAACCGGCTCACAAGGAGTCAAACGGAACAATCAAGAAGTTTGATTATGTTGTCTCCAACCCTCCGTTCAAGCTTGACTTTCCGGAATATCGTGATACTCTCGCTGCCGACGGAATCCGATTTTGGGCAGGTGTACCCAATGCAGTTAAGCAAATCAAGCCGAAACCCACAATGGCAATCTATACATGCTTTATCCAGCATGTGCTGAATTCTCTTTCTTCCAGAGGCAAAGGTGCCATTGTGGTACCAACCGGTTTCATAACTGCCAAATCCGGTATAGAAAATAAGATCCTTCATCGTATCGTTGATGAGAAATGGGTGTATGGAGTAATCTCCATGCCTTCAAATGTATTTGCTGACACAGGCACAAATGTTTCGGTGGTATTCTTCGATAAATCCACCATGTCTGATAAGGTAATTCTTGTTGATGCAAGCAAATTGGGCGAAGACTATCAGGATGCCAACAACAATAAGAAGCATCGTCTTCTTGACAAAGAGGTTGAGCTGATTGTCAATACATTCCGCAATAAGGAAGCTGTTGATGGTCTCTCGGTTGCAGTAACTTACGATGAAATCAAGGAGAAAGGTTACTCGCTGTCTGCCGGTCAATACTTTGACA
>CAMWQF010000246.1 GCA_947176285.1 uncultured Porphyromonadaceae bacterium | reverse complement strand
TGGAGAAACTCGGCATCTATGAAGTGGCTCCTGAAGACTTTGCACTTCCGGAATTCGTAGACACCTCAAAGCAGGAACTTCAGAAACTTACACGCGAGAGTCTTGAGAGCCTACGCAAAGATAGTTAACGATCAAAGATAAACGACTAACGATCAACTATATCTATGAGCAAACTAAAAGAAAAAATAGACAGCGTGAAGCCGCTGTTTGAGAAAGGAGGCAAGTATCATGCGCTCCACTCGGTATTTGACGGCTTCTACACTTTTTTGTATACACCGAATGAGACGTCGGCATCAGGCGTGCATATCCACGACGCCAACGACTCAAAGCGCACGATGATCACTGTGGTGCTGGCGCTTCTTCCATGCTGCCTTTTCGGAATATGGAATGTGGGCTATCAGCATCATCTTGCCACCGGAGAATGCGGAGCATTTTGGTGCCAGTTCTTCTACGGACTTTGGGAAGTGCTTCCTCAGATTTTGACAGCCTATATTGTAGGACTTGGAATCGAATTCATCGTGGCGCAACTCAGGGGCCATGAGATTCAGGAGGGATTTCTGGTTTCAGGTATACTAATCCCTATGATATGTCCGGTGAGCACCCCATGCTGGATGATTGCAGTGGCTGTTGCATTCGCCGTAATTTTCGCAAAAGAAGTGTTTGGAGGCACAGGCTATAATTTCCTCAACGTAGCCCTCGTAACCCGAGCATTCCTCTTCTTCGCATATCCGTCAAAAATGAGTGGCGACAGCGTGTTCGTAAGCCTTGGAGATGCTATTCCGGTGGATGGCTATTCCGGAGCCACACCGCTTGGACAGTTGGCAACCGCAACACCCGACCACGTAGAAATATTCGGAGTAAACGGTCAGCCGGTTGACTTTATGGATATCTTTTGGGGACTTATTCCGGGCAGTTGGGGTGAGACTTCAACATTCTGCATTCTGATAGGAGCAGTGATACTTCTTTGCACAGGAATGGCAAGTTGGAAGATTATGCTTTCTGCACTAATAGGCGGACTTGGAATGGCAAGTTTAGGATATGCGGTAGGCAGTCCTACTTATCCTGTAAGTATGATTGATCCCATCGAGCAATTATGTCTTGGAGGGTTTATGTTTGCAATCGTATTCATGGCAACAGATCCGGTGACAAGCTGCCGCACAGAGACAGGCAAATGGATCTATGGATTCTTGATAGGCGTGCTGGCAATGACCATACGCTTCTACAATACCGGCTACCCTGAGGGCGCAATGCTCGCAGTGCTACTGATGAATTGCTTTGCTCCGCTTATCGACTGGTGTGTAGTAAATGCAAATATCAGACGCCGTATGAAGCGAGTGGCAGCATAATAATTCAATTTTCGCAAATTAAATTGAAGTTTATAAGTTTAATGGTTTATAAGTTTGATTTAGTTGCGGTAAAAATTAATTACGATGAAAATCAATAAAGAAAATAATGTATATACGGTGGTCTATGCGAGTGTGCTTGTGATTGTAGTAGGGTTTGCCCTCGCACTAGTATATCAGGCACTTCGACCGGCGCAGCTTGAAAACATAGCCAACGACACAAAGAAGCAGATTCTTGCCTCCGCACTCATATATCCCACAGGAAATGAGAGCATTGGAGATCTATACGAAAAGCATATCAAGAACAGTTATTGCGTTGACAGCAAGGGAAATAAAATAGACGGAGAAACCGCCCTTGATGTAAACGTTGCTTCTGAAGTAAAGAAACCGGCTGATGAAAGAGTTCTTCCGGTGTTTGTATGCACCACTGAAAAAGGAGAGAAATATATAGTACCGGTCTACGGAGCCGGACTCTGGGGACCGATTTGGGGCTATGTGTCAATGGATGACAATGGAAAAGACATCTATGGCGCCTATTTCGGACATCAAGGCGAGACTCCGGGCTTGGGTGCAGAAATTGAAAAGCCACAATTCAGCAGCCAATTCGAAGGGAAATCTATCTTTGGCAGCAACGGAGATTTCGAATCTGTGCTTGTGGTGAAAAAAGGACAGGAACCTGCAGGGAAAGCATATGTGAATGCAGTCAGCGGCGGCACAATCACCAGCCAAGGAGTGCAGAAAATGCTTTACAACTCCCTTGAACCCTACACAGAATTTTTCAAAAACTTAGCAAAGGAATCTAACAAAGAATAATTATGGGAAATATCAGAAAAAGACTCGAACCGCTCATCAATCCCCTGAGCAACGACAATCCCGTGATTGTCCAGATTCTCGGTATATGCTCAGCTTTGGCTGTTACTGCTAAACTTCAACCGGCAGTAGTGATGACAATATCCGTTTTGGCTGTGCTAGCCCTCTCAAATGTCATCATATCAATCATGAGAAACACCATCCCTACTTCTATCCGAATCATTGTGCAATTGGTAGTGGTGGCAGCCTTGGTAGTAATTGTAGACCAAGTGCTTAAAGCATGGAACTATGAGGTGAGCAAGCAACTTTCAGTATTCATAGGCCTTATCATCACCAACTGCATCATCATGGGCCGCCTTGAAGCGTTTGCTCTCAACAATACCCCATTCAATGCGTTCCTCGACGGAGTTGGAAATGCTTTAGGATATGGAATCATCCTCGTAATAGTGGCATTCTTCCGTGAACTCTTAGGCAGCGGAACGCTATGGGGATTCCAAGTGATACCCCAGGCACTCTACGACCTTGGATATCAGAACAACGGTATGATGATTTTGCCTCCGATGGCGTTGATCACAGTGGCATGCATCATATGGTTTCACAATCGAAAGGCGAAATAAATTTCTATAAACCGAAATAAGAAAAAACAGATATGGAGAATCTAAATTTGTTTATCCGGTCGATATTCATCGACAACATGATATTCGCCTACTTCCTTGGAATGTGCAGTTTCTTGGCAGTATCTAAAAATGTGAAGACAGCGTTTGGCCTTGGCATAGCAGTAACTTTCGTGCTTACTATTGCATTGCCGATATGCTGGTGTATCAACCAATACATTTTGCTTCCGGGATCCTTGTCATGGCTTGGTGAGGAATACGCAGATACCGACCTTAGCTTCCTTGGCTTAATTATGTTTATCGCAGTGATTGCCGCCTTAGTTCAGATACTCGAGATGGTGATTGAAAAATATTCCCCCTCATTATATGCCAGCCTTGGTATTTTCTTGCCTCTGATAGCGGTGAACTGTGCTATTCTTGGAGCCGTGCTATTCATGCAGCAGCGTGAATTCTCCAATGCCTGGACAGCCACAGTGTATGGAGTCGGTTCCGGTATAGGTTGGCTGCTTGCCATCACAGCATTGGCAGCAATCAGGGAAAGACTTAATGAACAAGTGATTCCGGCACCATTGCGCGGCACCGGCATAACGTTTATCATTACCGGACTGATGGGCATTGCGTTCATGAGCTTCTTGGGCATCAAACTCTAAATTCGACTTTTGCAATAAAAAGTTGATGTTTAAAAGTTTATTAGTTTAAAAGTTTATTATTAAAAGAATTATGATAGTATGGCATAGTGTAATTGCGGCTGCGCTGATATTCTTGGTGATGGTGCTAGTGCTTGTCGGCATCCTTCTCCTCGCCAAGAGCCGTCTCGTAAAGAGCGGTGATGTTACAATCAGTATCAACAACGGCCAGAAAGCTCTTGTGACAAAGAGCGGCAAATCTCTCCTTATGACACTGAATGATGCCGGAGTGCATCTTTCTTCAGCCTGCGGCGGCAAGGGTTCTTGCGGACAGTGCAAGTGTCAGGTGATGGAAGGCGGCGGCGAGATGCTTCCGACAGAGGCAGTTCATTTCACCCGCAAGGAAATTAAGGATCATTGGAGACTTGGATGTCAGGTGAAAGTGAAAAGCGACATGGAAATCCGTGTGAGCGAAGCTGCACTCGACGTCAAAGAATGGGAATGTACGGTGATCAGCAATAAAAATGTGGCTACATTCATCAAGGAATTTATTGTGGCGCTCCCTCCGGGCGAGCATATGAAATTTATTCCGGGCAGCTACGCACAGATCAGGATCCCAAAATTCTCTATGGACTATAACACCGATATAGACAAGGCTCTTATAGGCCCGGAATATCTGCCGGCATGGGAACAGTTTGGCTTGTTTACATTGAAATGCACAAATGATGAAGAGACAGTGAGAGCATATTCAATGGCAAACTATCCTGAAGAGGGTGACAGAATCATGCTTACGGTGCGTATTGCCACTCCCCCATTCAAGCCGAAACCCCAGGTGGGCTTCATGGATGTACCCCCGGGAATTGCTTCCAGCTATATCTTCACGCTGAAGCCCGGCGACAAGGTCATGATGTCGGGTCCTTATGGCGACTTCCATCCAATAGTAGATTCCGACAAGGAGATGATATGGGTAGGCGGTGGTGCCGGTATGGCTCCTCTACGTGCTCAGATCATGTGGCTCACAAAGACATTGAATACTACAAACCGCAAGATGGATTACTTCTATGGTGCACGTGCACTTAACGAGGTGTTCTATCTCGACGATTTCCTGCAGCTTGAAAAGGAATTCCCCAATTTCCATTTCCATCTTGCTTTGGACCGTCCTGACCCTGCAGCTGATAAGGCTGGCGTGAAGTATACTCCGGGCTTCGTGCATCAAGTGATGTATGACACTTATCTTAAGGATCATGATGCTCCAGAAGAGATAGAATACTACATGTGCGGTCCGGGCCCGATGAGCAACTCCGTCAACAAGATGCTCTATGACCTCGGAGTGGAACCTGAATCTATCCATTACGATAA
>CAMWQF010000245.1 GCA_947176285.1 uncultured Porphyromonadaceae bacterium | reverse complement strand
ACACCAAAGGGTCCAACCTATTCTCATCAATCAAAGTCATTGAAGAAAGACGACACCTACATAGTCCGCTATGGAGATACAGTCGAGAGTGTAGCACGTCAAGCCGGTATCTCCACAATGCGTCTATGCCAACTCAATATGCTAAATGAAAAGGAACCACTACCTGTAGGACGCATGCTGAAACTCCACTAATCCTTAACATTTCAATTTATACCCTATACTTTCGCAAACATAATTTGGTCAAATCAAATAGGAAATAAATAGAATTGTCTATTTGGAATCGGATCCCACATCCACTGGTCGATGACAATGTTGTCGTCAAGAGCCTTTATCTCAAGGGTGTGTTTGCCCGCTTTTAGTTTGACAGGCAGAGTCCTTACAGTCTGTCCTCTCATCACATTCTTTTTCCACTGCTCAGATCGGAACGGCTCCTTTAAACTATACTCCTCAGGCTTTTCACCATCAACACTGACGCTGAACCGGATTTCTTCACCATCAATAGCGTGAGTAGGAATGAGTGCAACTCTTATGACACCTTCTGCATCTGAATCAACATTAAAATCATACTTAAGAGAAGCACCTCTTTCAAGTTCCACTGCATTCATGCTGTGGCCCAACATAGATACTTTGGTGGCATTTCCAACAGCCTTATCATATGAATAAGCATTTCTGGCCACAACGCTCTCCGGCACTTCCGGCTTAAGAGGATCAATCGGATCCGGGTCAGGATGTTCCATCAGTTCTCTTTCAGTCAATACTACAGGCAAGGAAGGAGCAAAGAAAACCGGCAAATCCCGAGGCCGCATATCCATGCTTCCTTTCCACTTCCCGTCGGACACTACATCATTATAATATTCGGTAAGTTTCCTAACTTCTTGATAGGCACGCTGACTTTCAGCACAAGCCTGCAGAATTCTCTCTTCGAGAGCAATTCTATCAGCAACTCCATTTCTGCCGGAAGCAAGCTGACGTGCTTCCTGTGCCTTAAGAAGGGAGCGTGCATGAGCAGCTGAAGCACACACCGGATAAATTATCGCTGCATAATAAGCATCATATAGAGACGGATCTACTAACTTCGTAGCATAATCTACCACATAAGAGATTCTTTCAAACTCAGAGACATAACGTTGGAGTTCATTTCCAAATTCATTCGGATTGAATTCTGTAGATCTTACGGGCGTTAACCTTCTCTCATATAGATTTCTGTCTTTCTCAACTTGTGACCAGCCCATAAATTCAGGCCTTCGTTCACCGCAAAGACGATAAAATTCATGCATCACGGGGAAAATCAACTCAGCAACTTCTTCTCCAAATTGTCTTACAAGCCAAGCCTTGTAATGATTTTTAAGTGAAGAAGCGTCTACACAGTTTATGTTCCATGCCATATCAAGGAATAGTTCCAGATCATAACCTGCCACTTTAGGATCATGCACATTAGCAATCCATAATTTCCTAACATTATTATCATAAGCTTTACGCATCTGATGATAGATCAAACCCGGCTGAGTTGTAGTGAGCCAAAGATAATCGTGAGGTTGACCCCAATAACTAAGGTGATAATATACGCCACCGCCTCCTGACCGCTTCTGCTCTTCGGGGTCACTGAGACGAGTAAGATATCCATGGTTGTCATCACACCACATCAACGTGACATAATCAGGAACATTCAGACCCATTTCGTAAAGTTCAAGCACCTCTTTATATGGCACAAATATTTGGTCTTGCAAAGATGGGTCTCCTACATAATCTGCCAAAAGTTTCTGCTGGTCGTCAATAACTTCTTGAAGTCCGTCAAATTTTTCTTGAATTGTATTATAGCCTTCCATTGAGCTATCGTGGATTCCGCGCATTCCTATTGTAAAAATATTACCTCCTTTAGAATCTTTCACCTCCTTAAGACGCTCTATCCAATATTTTTGCACCTCGTTCTTATTCGTCTTATAATTAAAACGTCCACGCTCTTTTATATTCCATTCTCCCACATTATTGCGAAGCATCGGTTCACAATGTGAAGTTCCGATAATTATTCCACAACTATCAGCTTGCTCCTTTGCCCCCTCCATCAGAAAGAATGCAGTGGTTCCTTCATGCATAGCAGGCCATAAGGTATTAGCCCGGAGACGCAGTAGAAGTTCAAATATTTTCCTATACGTCTTAGGTCCAATCTCAGTTTTATCTGAAGGTTCGAAGTTCAGATGACTCCATGGGCGCAATGACCAGTCTTCGTCATTGATGAATATACCTCGACGCTCAACAGAAGCACCTTGCATATCATAATAGTCATCTTCAATTTCAAGTTTATCCTTTTTACTTGGCACAAGATCACCCCACCATACCCAGGGAGAAACTCCGGCCATACGCGACAATTCAAGAAGTCCATAAGCCATACCTCGTCCATTTGCCCCTGCAATATGAATTACGCCATCTTTAACTTTGATAGAGAATCCATCAGTAAGTTTGCTTAAGGCCTTGACATCAATTCCGGCAACCTTAGCATCCTTCAATTCATCTTTAGACGCAGTATCAATCTGATACAATCGTATGGAGGCAAAATCCGGCACACTCTTTTCGGCTTTTTTACCAGTCACAGCTTCCATATCTTCAGAGAACATGCCTGCAGCTACATACACAACAGGATCTGCATTGCCCGGGAGAGAATAAGATATGGGGGATTTTCCATCATACCATATTATTGCATTGACAGAAAGAGAAAATACCAAAAATACCGAGAAGATAAATAATCTAAAATTCATTGATGTCAAGTTTTAAGTTCATAATGCAAAGATAATAAAAAAATACGGATTGACGAGTGCCAATCCGTATTCTGCTATAAATTATTCAGGATTTTTCAATAAGTAATGACGGGGTCAAGTTCCTTAGCCTGTTCAATCATCTTCTCAAGTTCGGCAACTGAAGGAACTCTGTTGCAAAGATTCTTTTCTTCATTTACCTCAACCATCTTTGGCTGCAGATTGGCAGCAACTCTATGGCGGAATTCTTTGACAGTGTCTACACCGGCTGCTTCAAGAAGTTCAGCAAACTGCCCAGCCACACCCTTAATACGGAATAGGTCGGCATGGTTAGTCCATTTAAGGATCAACTTACCGCTGATTCCAGTCTCTTCTGCAATTTTCTTACGACCGGCGGGTGTTGCACACTCTTTCAGCAAGTCTTCAGTAGTCTTTATTCCTACATCCTGTAGTTTTGCGGCATATGTATCTCCAATGCCTTCGATTTCTGCAATTTTATATGACATGGTAATTAAATTTAATTCAGGCAGGGAATTCCACCTAATTAAATAACTAAAACTTACCAAGATTGGTTCGATTCTTATAAATATTTTCTATATGTTATACAACATATTTCCAATCACCATAGATCACGTTTAGGAAACGACTTGCCGTATTTTGCACGCAAATCGCTAATAAGCCTTGTCATCTCTCGCGAAAAGTTATGACCGGTCCATACGCCGGAATTTGTAATCATCACCCAGCACTCACCATTCGGAAATCGCTCAATCAAAGTATGAGTGGATGATAGAGTGCCGGTGCGTCTCCACTTTCCATACGCATCTATCTCACTCCAACCTCTCGACACCTTATCATCTTGTGCAAAAGCAGTCAGCGAGTCTATAGAAGCGTTAGTCAGAATATTATTGACATGAGGATATTTATCAGTTGCGGCTACAAGTCGAGCCAAATCCGGTGCGGAAGCACACCATCCTCCAGCACCCATCAGACCATAAATATTGCTTCCACCATATACACGCTCCACCATGCGTCCGCTACCATTATATTCTTCAACAGCGACCGTATCAGGACCATAATATCGAACTTCACCCTCATTTCGATCAGCATAATAATTAGTAGCGGGACGAAAACGATAACACCCTGCCGGCTTGAGCACTTCTTCAGTGACATAATCCCAATAAGATTGTCCTGTCACTCTTTCAATAACAAGAGACAGCAACATATATCCAAAATTAGAATATCGAAAGCCTTGACCCGGAGTAAAGGCAATCTTCCTGCCTAAGACAATCTTTGTAAGTTCTTCATTTGATGGAGGTCCGGAAAGATGCTTAGCGGCAATTATGTCTTTTGTATTGAACATTGGATCTCCGGCTCCCAATCCGAAGCCTCCCTTGTGCTGCAAAAGATTATCAACCGTTATGTCAAACAGTCTTTTGTCATTGATAGCATTAGAAAATGCTGTATCATTAAGAAGTCCATCCGGACCAAACACTTTTGAATTTAAACTTAGTTTTCCGTCTTCTACAAGACGCATTATTGCTATTGCAGTGACAAGTTTAGATGCTGAAGCAAGCCTCATGATATTCTGAGGCGTCATTTTTCTACCATCTTCTACATCTGCCCACCCGTAACCTTTGGCATAAAGTAAAGAATCATTGCGTGTAACGGCAAGTGACAATCCTTTAATGTTCCATCTACCGATAAATCTCTCAATATTACGATCCATTGGAGCCAGTTCCGGACACTCTGACAGTTCATTAGTCAAATTGTCTGACCATCCGGTTACTTCGGCATTTACCTTTACAGACTCCTCTTTTTCTTCGCGACTTTGACGAAGAAATGCCACCACAAATATTATTATCGTGCAAAGAGAAGCACAAAAAAAAATTAATCTTGTGCCTCTTTTTATATCTTTTCTTGTCATTTCAGTTAAATAATGTTAAATATCGAAAGATTTTTTATCTTATACAACATAATTTCGAAATTTATCACTAATTTTGCAT
>CAMWQF010000244.1 GCA_947176285.1 uncultured Porphyromonadaceae bacterium | reverse complement strand
TTATTGCTCTGGTAGCTACAGGAATTGCTACAACTAATATATCAGCTCAAGACAGCAATAGCTATCAAATGGCTACTGCTCCACAAGATGGAACATACAAATTCGTGATTGAAGGAAACGTTGCCTTAGACGTTCCGGATTCATGCTATAATATTTATTTTACAGATATCGACGGCAATATAACAGACAAAGACTTAGTGGCATGTGTAAAAGTCAAGGATAAGAAATTCCGCTATGAAACAAATATAGATGTAATAAAGCAAGGCCGCATCCGGGCAATTATGCCGGGCGACAATCTTCATTCGGCATGGATAAATCTTTATTTCATACCGGGGTTTACCGTATATATGACAGTTCACGATGGTTATTATGACATACAGAACAGGGACCAATATAATTTTATGGTATCTGCTTGGCAAAATGAACTGCCGGTGTCAGCCCTTCTCGTACGATTAGGGATGGATACTACCTCCAAGGATCAACCTAATGCCACCACACTAATGTCGATTGCTCTCGCAACATACAAGAATTTGATCAATGAATATGAAGATCAGATTGGAGATATCAGAAGATCTGGAATACCTTATCCAGAACAAACCAAAGCAATACAAAAACTATTAAATCGCATTGAGCAAATCAATGCCAAGATGGAACAAATCATAGACAGTTATACAAGCAAAATGACCTTCTAAATCACCATGAAAATAAAACACCTTTTATTGACACTTTCCCTTACAGCTGTTTTCCTTTCGACATACGCCCTTGTACCTAAAACGGAGACAAGCACCAGATGGATGAGAATTACGGATGTGGAACGCACCGATAGCGCACTGCGTGTAGGGATCAGACTTCAGAATTATCCTCATTATTGGGTACAGTTATCACCGGAGACTCGTCTGATAGCTACTTCCGACACCACTCTTCAATATAAGATCATAGCCACAGAAAATATTGAACTTGGCAATAAGATTTGGATGCCGGAATCCGGATATCATGAAGGAGTTATATTATTTGAAAAAGTACCTGCCAATGTCAAGGTGGTAGATATGGTGGAAACTGACCCATCTGACTTTGGCAACTGCACATACGGCATTCAGCTTGACGAACCAAATACAATACTGACACCACCAATCATTACATATTCGGATATTCTGCAAAACACTAATCACGCTACAGAATCCTGGAGTGGACTCGATCCGAAACACTATGCCGATATGAGCTTCTATGATAAGGATGGGGTGGTACATTTACGTGGCAGAATAACTGATTACTCACCGAGGTATGGATTCTCAACTTTCTCAGTCAGGACGAAGAATGACTTCATTGATGAGCAGAAAGTAAATGTCGGCAATATTAATCCCGACGGTACATTTGAACTTGATATTCCGCTACCCTATCCTCAGTATGATTTCTTCAAGATGGGAAATATCTATAAGAACCTCTTTCTTATTCCCGGCGATACACTTTCTATAGTGACATGCATGGCACAGAAAATTGATCCGGAGATGGGTCACACACCTGAATATTTTGGATATGAGGGTGACGTGGATGACGGTGTAGTCATCAATATGCTTACTGATGAAATCTTCAAAAGATATGGCTTGAATTCATTGTATCAGAAATTTAAGGCAGAAAATACCGATTCAATGAAGATTGAGACCTATAGGATTTCCGAACAACTTGCATCATTGCTTGATTCCGTATGTGAAGATCTTCCGAATTATATTGGGAATTTACCGATAAGTGTTTATGCAAAAGATATGCTCAGCACAGCTGCCATTGGGGAAATCTGCAGCAGGATGGAAGATGTCCAGATGGATTTCAGTCATGCCAAAGGGCCGCAACTCGAAAAAGATGATGACGGCAACCCATATATCAACCAAGGTGAGACACTTGATGAGATAGTATTTCTGAAGCTTTGGATGAAGTATAAAGATCTGATATACAATAATCCTATCATGGTCTGCAATGGATGGGTGCTTCCAAACAGATGGAGATTCAATTCACAATTCCGGCCCTCTGCAATGGCTGCTGAAGGTATGATGGAAGTCCCGGAGACATCCTTATATATTTCTGCCGATGACTTTAAGGAGCCATATACAATCGATTTAAATCATCTTGATTCCATAGGATTAGGCAATTGTTTCGTTGCTCAATTTGTACGTACTGCTTCTTTGATTGATGATTTGCACACTACTGAAGAACCATCTTCTGCAAGACTTGCGAAAAACAACAAATTGGTATCAAACGTAATAAGACACAATGAGTATGACCTACTGAACGAAATTCTTATGGCTGAGTATAACAATTTCGTGAAAGACGTTATGATAGCGGAAAATCAGTTTGGAGATAAAGAAGATACATCTATAGTGATTCCAGACAGTCCGGAAGGGAATGTACTATCCAAGATCATAGACCCATATAAAGGGAATGTTTTGTTTCTTGATTTATGGGGCATTGGATGCGGACCTTGCCGCGCCGGCATGATGAGACAAAAACAGCTCTTGGAAGAATTGGCCGACAAACCGTTCAAGGCATTATATATTGCAAATGCCGACGAAGGTATAGATGCCTGCAAAAAGTGGCTAAGAAAAGAAGAGATAAAGGGTGAGCATATCTTTGTGACAGGCGATGACTGGCAACGCTTGAGCGGTCTCTTCAATTTTTCCGCAATTCCATTCGGAGTGCTGATCGACAAAGAAGGAAATATATTAAGGACTCATTACTCTATCCACGAAGATGAGCCCCTGCTAAAAAAAGCTCTTCAACAATGACTCTGATAAGTGGCGCACAGATCTTGCGCCACTTTTTGTATCATCATGTCACTAAAATAAAATACTTTAAGGCCCCGTCTCATAAAAAATGGGGCCTAAGACGCTTAATGGCGCATGCGGAGCATGCTCTATTACTAATTTTGACTCTTAAATTTTTGCTGATTTATTAGATTTAAGAATATGGGGTCTTTGGAGGAGGAAGATGGGGAGGTAAAGGAGCAATCCTATCATCGACATTGCGAGCCCACCTATCGTACCGGCAGCCAATGGGAACCAGAAACCCTCTTTGGAATCGCCAATTAGGAAGGGGATAAATCCAAGTACTGTAGACAAAACAGTAAGAAGAATAGGGGTTATCTTTATCCTTATAGCCCTTACAAACGCTTTGACCTGCGAGATATTCGGATGCTTACTCCTCACAGACTTATATTCACTTACGACGTAGATTGCAGCATTGACAGTAATGCCTGATAGCAAAATGAACGATGCAAATCCACCTTGGTCAAAATTAAGCCGAAGCAAATAGAATGTCAAGAAAACTCCAATAAAGGATATCGGAATTATAAAGATAATCGATAATGGGGTTCGCAATGAATTGAACAATATCGAAGTGATGAAGAAAATTATCCCTACCACTAAAAGGAGCAACCAATATTTAGCCGTGTCATCATTAGGTCGCCATACATTTTTCTGATTCTCTGCCTTGTAACCAACAGGGAGAATAGAATTGATCTTTTCAATATCTTTCTCAAGCACCCTCTCCCCTTGCTTGGGAGAACCAATGTATTCGAATTGCAGGCACAATACGTATTCCTGATTTTTCTTCACTATTTCTTGTGGCATCTGACGCTTCTCAATATGCCCGATATCCGAAAGTTTGAATACGCGCTCTCCCACTCTGAAAGGCTGATTCATAAGCGCAAAAATATCATACTTCTCCCCTTGGATGGAATAGAGCCTGATCATCTCGCTCCCATAATCCGATGGAATCGAACCGGCACTTATTCCTCTTCCAAATGTTGGCTCTATGGCAGAGAAAATTTGACTTGCACTCAGCCCTGCTTTTGCAAGCATGTCGCGGTCAATTTCAAGATAAAACTCCGAGTAGTCATCTTTCCAATATGAGAACTCCGAGGCAATTGTCACCTCCTTGATTCTTCGATGTGTCAGTAAAGTGTCGCGCATGCGATAAGCCCAATCATAGAGGTCATCATAATTATATCCGGTCATTTTCACACGGTAGCTTCCGGCGTTCTCCCTGACATCATTATTAAAGCCCATGTCGTCAAGTCCATAAACACTCCATGAGCCTCCTCCAAGAGTTAGGGCCTTCGATACTACTTCACCCTTTAGCCGATATGGGAAACCATCGCGCTGATGAGCTTTCTCAAAAAATACAGATATCGAAGCTCGGTTCGGGCTGGAAACTGAAGTCTGGAATTGCCTGATTTCTGAAAAATCACTTAGATATACTTCCATTTTCTTGATGAGGGTATTCATCTGCTCAAGAGTAGACCCATTGGGGAGCGTGGCGTTTATGCTCAGCATCGGTTCACCCGGATTCCTGTTCCAATAAGAACCATTATAGACTTTCTCTACAAAAAGATATAGCGACCCTGCAAATCCAAGCACAAAAATAATTATAAAATCTGCTCTGAACTGCAAAATGAAACAAACCACCTTTTCATAAAAATGAGAAAGGCATTGTGCTAACTTACGCTGTAATCTTATGAATCGTCCTCTCCTTAAACTCTTATGAATGCCTAACCTCTCAATAAGAGCCGGAACGAGAAACAGGGCTACCGCAAGGGACACAGAAAGATTTATGATAACCACGGTCACAAAATCCTGAAGACTGAGGCGTGTCTTCTCATCCATGAAAAACACCACAGACAATGCACCCACTGTGGTAAGAGGCGCGGCAAGTCTGGAGGTGAATGCACCGAGGTTTCGGCATCGCGTATAGTGGTCAGCCATCACGA
>CAMWQF010000243.1 GCA_947176285.1 uncultured Porphyromonadaceae bacterium | reverse complement strand
ACCTGCTCGAAAACCTGACGAAATCTTAATAAAAAAATAAGTCTAAACAACTTCATTTAATGCCTGATTCTAATTTTCATCACCCTTTCGGATTTTGTTGAGTCTTTCGTTTTCTGAAGGATAAATAGGCTGCAGCAATTTATAGACAAGTTCACGTTCTGTCTGTGGTGCCTTAGAATATACGTTGACGAGTTCATCAAGTTTTGAATCTCTGAAAATTGAGAGCGCCGCCGACATCGGGTCGGCATTATAGACAGTCTCGATAGCACTGAGAGAAGATGTGATTGATGCTCGCCCCTTATCGGGAGAAGTCACCATTTCATCGAGTCCTTTTCTATGATAATCATAGAGCATCTGGCGATATGCCGAAGTAGATGGAGATGTGAAAGAACTGAGCACACCACTTCTATTTTTTGGATCTTCAAAAGCCTTCCATCCTACTTCGCCCAAACTTTGGGCAGCCTGAACAATAGATTCTGCCCGTTCATAAAAAGGGTCACCCCCCTTGGGCGAGAAACTATCGAAATCCAACGCTAAAAAAAGATATGCATAATAGTTGAGTATAGCGGTAAGATTATTATCAATGGTAGTGGCATTGAAGATGAGTGGTTCACCTTCACGATACTCAAAACTAATTCGATTGTCTTTGAAGTTGAAAAGCGTTGTGGTATATGTAGAATTATACACAGGTCGAGACAACTGCACTTGTAAGTCGCCTGTAATACGATCGTCTGTGTACTCACTTACAGTCAGATACAGTCGGCAGTCTATCTTCTCGTTTGTAGCAAAAGTGGCATTTGAGAAATGGGTCTCGTTCATATATTCAGTGATAGCCTCCTGTAGAGTCTGAAACACAGATTTAGACCCGCCTTCAATTTTCTGTGCATTAACCTCCACAGTGCAGTTTAATTCCTGCGCAAATGAAGTCTGCGACAACGTCATTACCACGCCGACCAACCCACATTTTACTATTTTTCTCAACTTCATGATCATCATGCACTCAATTAATGACAGACTCGAGTTCGTCAAGGATATCTACGGCAACATCCTTTTTGCTTTTGGCAGGATATTCAGTCTCCTTTCCGTCGGCTTTTATTATAGTCACTTGGTTAGTGTCCTTATTGAACCCAGCCAATGGATTTTGTAAAGAATTCAAGACAATCATGTCGAGTTTCTTACTCTTCATTTTTTTCAGAGCATTGTCATGCTCATGGTCAGTCTCAAGAGCGAAACCGACAAGAATCTTATTACCCTTCTTATCTCCAAGAGTAGCTGCAATGTCGGGATTCTTAACAAGTTTAAGAGTCAACCCATCCGTATTCTCACGTTTGAGTTTGGTGTCGCAACACTCTTCAGGGGCATAGTCTGCCACAGCCGCAGAAAGAATTGCTGCATCACATTCTTCAAAAGCATCCTGAGCAGCCTCCAGCATTTGACGCGCACTCCTGACATTTATTCGAGAGATACGTGGATGTCTCGTTTCCAAAGAAACAGGACCTGCCACAAGGATCACCTCGGCACCTCTCGAAGCAGCCTCTTCAGCAATTGCGAAACCCATCTTTCCACTCGAATAGTTACCTATAAATCTCACAGGGTCGATATTCTCATAAGTTGGACCAGCAGTGACAAGAATTTTTTTCCCTCTTAAAGAGTCTCTTTGCGAAAAATGCTCAATCACTCTTTTCAAAATCTCATCCGGCTCTTCCATTCTTCCTTTACCGACGAGATGACTTGCCAATTCACCTGCACCGGGCTGGATAATTTCTACTCCATAACTTTCAAGAGTTGCAATATTGCGTTGGGTGGAGGGATGAGCCCACATGTCAAGATCCATTGCCGGGGCAATCATGACCGGACTTTTTGCAGAGAGATAAGTAGTGATAAGCATATTATCAGCCACGCCATTAGCCATCTTGCCGATAGTGGAAGCAGTGGCGGGGGCTATCACCATTAGATCTGACCATAGACCGAGATCGACATGAGAATGCCATTCACCGGTATTGGCGGCAAAGAACTCAGACACTACCGGTTTTCCACTCAAAGCAGCCAGAGTGGCAGGGGTGATAAACTCCTTGCCATTAGGAGTGATCACAACCTGTACCTCAGCCCCTGCCTTAATGAAAAGCCGAAGCAAAAATGCACTTTTATATGCTGCTATTCCACCGGAAATACCGAGCACTATGTGTTTTCCCTTAAGGGCTTGCTCCATAGTCACTTTTTATTTAGGAATTCATATTGAAGCCGACGAAGCTGGTCTTTAGTCTCCTTGGGAAAGTCACCCTGCATGATCCACTGGATGAAACCGGGTTCATGACGCACCACGTCTTTTACTTTCCTACCCTTATTTTTCCCGAAATTGAAAATTGGCTCGTGATTGTCATCATAGACCATTCTTCCTGCCAAATCTACGTTGCGACCACCGCTTGAAAACTCAGCGAGTGCCTTAACATCATTTTTGAGATCCGGATAACGCTCGAGCTGGCTTAAAAGCACCTCATATGTTGCTCTTGTATCAGCTGTAGCGGAATGAGCGTCGGTGAGATCCTTTCCGCAATAAAAACGGTAGGCAGCCACAAGAGTTCGCTGCTCCATCTTATGGAATATACCTTGTACATCCACAAAATTTCTGCCAGCCACATCAAAAGAGAGTCCTGCCCTGCCAAATTCTTCAATCAGCAGAGGGACATCAAACTTATTAGAGTTAAAGCCGGCTATATCACTGTCAGAGAAAAGTTCATGGAGCGACTTTGCTATTTGCCGGAAAGTGGGTTGATCCTTCACATCTTCGTCTGTGATATGATGAATTGCTGTGCTTTCCTCAGGAATATGGCATTCCGGGTTAATGCGACGGGTCTTTTCCTCTGTGTGACCATCGGGAAAAACCTTGATCAAAGATATTTCAACTATGCGGTCGGAAGTTACACTTGTGCCGGTAGTCTCCAGATCGAAAAAAATTATTGGGCGTGAAAGGTTTAGTTGCATGGCAATAAATATTTACATTATTCGATCACCTGCATAGGCATCTGAAGCATAACCACGTTTTCGTTTTCCTTCTGTTCAAAAGGCATGAACAGACCGGGGCGTCCGGGATCGGATAGTTTCACAACAATGGATTCTCCGGGAAGATTATTCAGAACCTCAAGCATATATACGCTGTTGAAGCCGATTGATAGAGGGTTTCCCTCGTAGGAGCAGGCTACGCTTTCATCAGCTTTAGTGGAATAGTCAAGGTCTTGCGACTGAAGCACCAGGCTATTATTGTCCATGCTCATCTTCACCAGACTTGATGCTTTGCTTGCGAAGAGAGACACTCGGCGCATGGCAGCAAGAAGCAAAACGCGGTCGACTGTCAATTCATTTGGATTATCCTGAGGAATAACTCGATTGTAGTTAGGATAATTACCTTTCACAAAACGGCACCCAAGAGTGAAATCGCCAAATGAGAAAATAGCACTCTTCTCATCCTTGCGAATCTTAACAGTCTCTGTCTCCTTATTGATTAGAGAGCGGAGAATGCCGGCAGGTTTTCCCGGGAGAATAAAAGATGTTTCGCGGTTAGGATGATAAGCCGTGTTGATATAGCGAACGAGTTTGTGGGTGTCGCTGCCGACAAACGTGATGTCATTCTCATGGAAGTCCCAATAGACACCGGTCATCATAGGCCGGATAGTCTCTGAGCTGATGGCGAAAAGCGTATAGTCAAGACCGCTTTGAATTACGTCGGCAGGAATAATCATCTCTATAGATAGATCATCAGTCTCAAAACTCTGAGGATATTCTGCAGCATCAACTCCCATGAAGGCAAAATGGCCACCGGGGAAAATAAGATCGACAGACCCTGTATTCTCATCAATTTCAAAAGTCAATGGGAAGTTGGCAACTTCCTTCACAACTTCCATAAGTCTCTTGGCATTGATTGCAATCTTGCCGTCAAGACCTTGATTTGTCACCTCCATCTTAGCCGTCATCACAGTCTCCTGGTCGGAACCTGTGATGTAAAGGATATCTCCTTTCACTTCGAGAAGGAAATTGTCGAGGATCGAAAGTGCATTTTTAGCATTAACCACTTTGCTTACCGCTGCCAGTTGCTGCTGAAGAGTCTTTCCGTGAACATTAAATTTCATATGATTGTAGTATTTTATTATTTTTCAACAAATTATCAAGAAAACAAGATTTCAACTCAAATTTCTTCACTTATAACTCACAAAGATAGCAAAAAAAAACGGTTTATGCAAAAAAATTCCATGCACTTTCATGCATGGAATCATTTTTATGAAAACAGTGAGAATTAATTTTCTTCAGTTTTTTCAGCCACAACTACGACAGGAACTTCTGCGTTCACGTCGCGATGGAACTTAACTGTGCATACGTATTCACCTACAGCCTTAATCGGGTTCTTGAGTGAAATAAGCTTGCGGTCAACGTTATGACCTAGCTTTGCAAAAGCGTCAGCGATCTGAGCAGCACCTACGCTACCATAGATCACGCCGTTAGCACCGGTCTTAGCCTCGATAACGAGCTGAACGTCTTTGATTGCGTCAGCCTGGCTCTGAGCCTCAGCGAGGATAGCAGCGATCTTATGAGCACGCTGACGGAGATTTTCCTGAAGTTCTTTGAGGTTAGCGTCAGATGCGATGACTGCCTTACCCTGCGGAATCAGATAGTTACGTCCATAACCATCCTTCACTTCCACTACATCGTCCTTGTAGCCGAGTTCGACTACGTTTTCTTTAAGAATAAGTTTCATATATAGCTTTCGTTAAAA
>CAMWQF010000242.1 GCA_947176285.1 uncultured Porphyromonadaceae bacterium | reverse complement strand
CAATTGGGATCGCAAGGATTAAAATTGGAAGTGTTATGTCCATATCTTAGGAATAATTTAGAATTTCATTTCTTTAATATCCGTAACATTTGTGTTGCCAATAGCACGATAGATATTGATGATCAACGCGATTGCTATAGCAGTTTCAGCAGCAGCGATGGCAATAGCAAAAAGAGTGAACATCATTCCCTCCATAGAGCCTGGAAACAGGAAACGGTTGAAAATCACGAAATTTAGATCGGCTGAATTGAGCATAAGCTCAAGAGAAATCAGCATTGCGATCATATTTTTACGGGTGATGAATCCGTAAACACCGCAGACGAACAGAAGAACGCTCGGCACCAAATACCATAAAATGCTTATATCCATATTATAAAAGTATTTTCGGGATTATTTTTTACGAGCGATTACTACTCCGCCGATGATGCAAGCGAGCAGCAAGACACTGACTGCCTCAAACGGAAGAAGATATTGGAATTTTTCAGAACCCACAAGAGCAATGCCTATGTCGTGCATAGTCAGAGTAGGTCCGCCATAGGCAATCACCTGAGAAAGGGAGATACCCTTGGCAAGAGGCATCTTGAAGAGAGCCAGAATGAGCAATACAGCTCCAATCACCGATGCTGATACACCTACGATTTGACGGTGAGCCGCAAGGGGTGCTGTCTTGTCATTTGGTTTGTGAGTAAGAATAATAGCGAACACGAAAAGCACCATAATGCCTCCGGCGTATACAGCCAACTGCACAGCACCAAGGAATTGATATCCCATTTGGAAATAGAATATCGCGGTGCATATCAGCGAGAAGAGCAGATAAGTTGCAGAGCGGAGGATTTTGGTCGTAGTTACGGCCATGAAAGCCGAAACCACCATAGCGATGGCTACTACGAAGTAGAGTATTACGTTTCCTACTGAATCCATTGTTGTTATTTTTATTGAGGTTTCAGGTTTCAGGCTTCAGTTTTTGGGGATTCTGAAGCGGGGTTTTGGGCGGCTTTCTCAGCAGCCTCTTTCTCAGCCTTCTTGGCAGCAGCTTTGGCTAATGCTTCAGCCTTGATTTTCGCAAGCTGCTCCGGATCCATAGCCGGTTTCGGCTTCGGTTTTGATGCATCTGCTATCACTTGAGCGTCTGTCACCTCAGAATGGGCATTCAATAGCTTTACGAGTTTGTCGCGAGTGAAAACAGCTTGTTCAAATTCATTAGAAAACTCAAGCGCGTCCTGAGGGCAAGTTGTCACGCACAGCATGCAGAATGTGCAGCTTCCGAGATCATAATAATACTTGTCGAGCACTTTCTTTTTCTTGCCATCAGGGAGTTCCACAAATCTCGTCTTGAGTTCTATGGAACTGTTGGGGCAGTTCATCTGGCAGATGCCGCAGGCAATACACTTATTGTATGCCGGAGTCGCATCATCTCCAATCAGTGTAAGTTCCGCACGGAATCGATCGGCAATCTTGAGAGTCTTTCGGTTTTCAGGATACTGCTCTGTGATCTTAGGAGTGACAAGTTCCTTTCCGGTCACAGCCATACCCTTCGCCAGACTCGCAATGCCTTTTCCTACCGACGAAAAATATTCCTTAATACTACTCATATATTGTTGTTTAATTGTTTAATCGTTTAGTTGTTTAAACGTTTTGGGTATTTTTTAGCGTTCTACTTGGCCTCCGAGGATGTCGAGAAGTTCAGAGGTGATATTTTCTTGACGCAGTTTATTGTATTCGAGTTGCAGACCTTCAAGAAGCTTCTTTGCGTTGTCGTTGGCACTTTGCATTGCCATTACGCGAGCTGCCTGCTCGGAGGCTCTGTTTTGTATTGTGATTTCCTGCATGGAAGAGAGCACAAACATCGGAAGCACAGCATTGAAGATGCTATTGGCATCAGGTTCGAAAATGCACAAGCCTGCAGACACTGCTTTATCCGCTCCTTCGAGCAGTGTTTCCCCAGAGATAGGGAAAAGAGTCTCGAATGTAGCTTTTTGGCGGCTCATGGAATAGAACTTCATGTATTCCACGCAAACTAGATCATATTCTCCGGCAGAGAATTTTTCTCTTAGAGTATGAGTGAACTCATTGACTTTCTCAGCCTCCATCTTTGAATTGACACCGTCGATAAGCACAACATTTATATGCTGACCGGATATCTTGTTGACTGCTTTTGCCATCTTTTGGCCGATAGGGTATATGTCGATATCAACCGAAGGACCATATTTGGCTTGCAGACTCTTAAGTTGAGCCAGCATTGCCTTAAAAATATTGATGTTGTAAGCGCCACAAAGCCCATCGTCGCTACCATAAACTGCAAGGGCTATTTTTCTGACTTCATGGCGAGTCTCGATAAGAGGACTGCTGAAATCAGAACCCGACTGCATGATATGGGCCATGATAGACTTTATTTTTTCACGATATGGCACGAGCTGCTTGAGAGAAGCCTCAAACTTGTGGACCTTTGCTGAAGAAATCATCTTCATAGCTCCGGTGATTTTTTCACTCGATGCCACAGAGCCGATACGTGTCTTTAGTTCCCTGAGGGTTGCCATTTTGTTGTTTAATTTAGTTGGGGGTATGCGTCGGTTTCAAGCGGCGCATACCAATGTGGTTATGATTTGTAGCGTGCGCTGATTTCGTTGGCACATTCACGAAGTTTAGTCTGAACATCGTCGGAGAGATTTCCGGCTTTGATTTCATCAAGAACCTCTTTGCGGTATTTTGCCTCAAGAAGTTGTATGAAGAGTGATTCGAATTCATGCACCTTGTCAATGGGCACATTTTCCAACAGACCGTTTACTCCGCAGAATATGACAGCAACCTGATTTTCAACAGACCATGGTTGATATTGCGGTTGAATGAGCAATTGCTGATTTTTACGTCCGGTGTCGATCACTTTGGCGGTTACGGGGTCGATATCACCGCCGAACTTAGTGAATGACTCAAGTTCACGATACTGAGCCTGAGCAATTTTCAAAGTACCAGCCACCTTCTTCATCGGTTTAATCTGGGCATTGCCACCTACACGTGACACAGAGATACCAACGTTGACAGCTGGACGGATACCCTGATTGAAAAGTGCTGTCTCAAGGAAGATCTGACCGTCTGTGATAGAGATCACGTTTGTCGGGATATATGCAGACACGTCGCCCGCCTGAGTCTCGATGATAGGAAGGGCCGTAAGAGAACCTCCACCCTTTACAATAGGCTTCAAAACTTCCGGGAGGTCGTTCATATTAGAAGCCACCTGCTGATTGTCGATGATCTTTGCAGCACGCTCGAGAAGACGAGAATGCAAGTAGAATATATCACCGGGGTATGCTTCACGACCTGAAGGACGCTTAAGGATAAGAGATATCTCACGATAAGCGACAGCCTGCTTTGAAAGGTCATCGTATACAATGAGTGCATCTCGTCCGGTGTCGCGTATATATTCGCCGATTGCTACGCCTGCAAAAGGAGCGAAGTAGCGCATAGCGGCAGAGTCGGAAGCTGTAGCCGAAACAACTACAGTGTAGTCCATAGCACCATGCTTCTTAAGAGTCTGCACGATGGAAGCCACTGTAGAAGCCTTCTGACCGATTGCTACATAGATACAGAATACGGGTTTTCCTGCAAGGAAATTCTCCCTCTGGTTGATTATTGTGTCGATTGCAATAGCTGTCTTACCGATCTGACGGTCGCCGATGATAAGCTCGCGCTGACCTCTACCAATTGGAATCATTGAGTCGATTGCCTTAAGGCCGGTCTGAAGTGGTTGCTTCACCGGCTGGCGGAAAATGACTCCGGGAGCTTTTCTCTCGAGAGGCATACGAAGCAACTCACCCTCTATAGGGCCGTTGCCGTCGATCGGTTCGCCAAGGATGTTGATAACGCGACCGAAAAGTCCATCGCCCACAGGAATAGAGGCAATCTCACCCGTGCGACGAACTGTCATGTTTTCGGACACTGCATTCACATCGTCGAGAAGCACAACACCCACATTGCTTTCCTCAAGGTTAAGAGCTACACCGGTGGAGCCATTCTCGAACTCAACGAGTTCACTGGCCTTTACATTTTCAAGGCCGTAGACGTGGGCAACGCCGTCACCGACGCTAAGTACGGTGCCAGTCTCCTCAAACTTGACCTGAGAGTTGACGTTCTCGAGCTGTTGCTTTAGAATATCTGATATTTCGCTTGGGTTAAGCATTGTTAATTGCTTCTTAAAAGTTTTAAACGTAATTGTTCAATCTCGTTGCTGATCGAGGCATTCAGACGTTGGTCGTCTACATCAATCACAAACCCCCCGATAAGATCCGGATTGACATCATATGTAAACTCAAGAGTCATTCCGGGATAAGCTTTTTCCACGACATCGCGAAGTTTCTGCATCATAGAGTCGTCAAGCTTAGTGGCAGTGATGATCCTCACTCGAGCAATCTTATGTTCCTTCCTATATATATCACAATAGGCGAGAGCCATAAGATGCGCGAAATCAGCCCTTTTGCGGTTGAGAATGAGTTCGACAAATGAACGATAATCGTCTTCGACAGAATCTCCGGCAGCAGAAATCAGCAAATTTGCCTTGTCCTCTCTTTTTACGTAAGGGTTGGAGAGGATTTTTTGCAGTCCGGGGTTGTCGGCAAACGAATTAGCCACCGTTTTCATCTCAAGGTATACCTTATCGGCATTCCCTCTTTCGACGGCCAGTTTATAAAGCGCCTTAGCGTAGCGCTGGGGTATTAGTCCCTCGTTCATTGTATCAGTTCTTCTCTATTTCGTCCAACATCTTATTGACAAGTTTCTGCTGCTCTTCA
>CAMWQF010000241.1 GCA_947176285.1 uncultured Porphyromonadaceae bacterium | reverse complement strand
GAATTAGTAATAATTGATTTAGATACATTGATATTATATGCTGATCTTTTTTCAAAAAGTTCTTTTGAGAAGATTGTAAAAGAGTATTTTGAGAAAATAAAAAAACACTCTAAGAGTTCATCTGTTTTAGAACGGTTGTTCGGTTACATGCAACCTTTTCCTGAGTATCTAAAGCAAAAATATCCTCTTACTTCCTCTCATCTTATTTCTGAAATTAAACAATTAAATACATGGAAAAATTAAGAATGAAAAGCGGTGATGCTGTGGATGGAAATGTGGCTAAAATTGCCGCGTTATTTCCTCAGTGTGTCACTGAGCGAATAGGCAAAGACGGCACTGTCGAACTTGCCATCGACTTCGACAAACTACGCGATGAGTTGTCGAAGGATCTGCTCGAAGGAGCAGAAGAACGCTATCAGTTCACTTGGCCCGACAAGAGAGCTGCTTCGCGTCTCGCTAATATACCGACTAATAAAACACTGCGTCCTGATGTCAATGCTTCTGTTGATTTTTGGAATACCGAAAATCTTTACATCGAGGGTGATAATCTTGATGTGCTGAAAGTTCTCCGCGAGAACTATCTCGGTGCAATCAAGATGATCTACATAGACCCACCGTATAACACGGGTAATGAATTTGTTTACAATGATGATTTTGTTGAAAGTTATGAGGGCTTTCTTGAATCTTGCAAAGTCTACGATGACAACGGCAACCTTCAATTTGACCCCAAAGCTAATAACGAATCCAATGGTCGGTTTCATACTGATTGGCTAAACATGATTTATCCACGTATAAAAGTTGCTTTTGATTTACTCTCAAAAGATGGTGCAATCTTTATTTCAGTTGACGACCATGAAGTGGAAAACATGAAGAAGATATGTAATGAGTTTTTTGGCGAAAAGAACTTTGTTGCTTCCGTAATTTGGCAGCGAACTTATGCGCCCATCAGTCTAAAAAAATTCTTTTCGGAGAATCATGACTTTTGTCTTATTTATGCAAAGGATTTAGGTCATTTTGAGATGAACCTTCTACCACGAAGCGATAAGCAAAATAAAGACTACAAAAATCCTGATAATGACCCACGAGGAGCTTGGAAAGTCGGAAACCTAACTGTTGGACCAGCCGTAGAAAAGCAAATTTATGAAATATCTGGGCCAACAGGACGGACATTCCTTCCCCCCAGTGGATATTGTTGGCGTTTCACAAAAGAAAAATTTGAACAAATGCGAAATGATAATCGCATTTGGTTTGGAGCTGATGGTAATAACTCTCCTGTTCCAAAATTATTCCTTTCTGAAGTATAGGACGGAGTTACTCCTATGACAGTTTGGACTTTTGATGAAGTCGGGCATGGTCAAGAGGCTACAAGAGAATTGCGAGACTTAATGGAAGGAGCGGTATTTACAAGTCCTAAGCCCCTCAGATATATCACACGTTTTCTCCATATTGGAACTTCTAAAGATTCCACTGTCCTCGATTTCTTCAGTGGCAGCGCAACTACAGCACACGCCGTTATGAAGCTGAACGCTGAGGACGGAGGTCATCGCAAGTTCATTTTGGTACAGCTCCCCGAAGTGACTGAAGAGAAGAGCGAAGCTCGTAAGGCTGGCTACGAAAACATCTGCCAAATCGGAGAGGAGCGCATTCGCCGTGCTGGAAAGAAAATCAAGGAAGAAGCGGGATTACAAGGACAAGACCTCGACACCGGCTTCCGTGTCCTCAAACTTGATTCCTCAAATATGGAGGATGTGTTCTATACCCCCGAGGACTTTAGCGAGGTAGACCTTTTCAACTCCGTGGATAATGTAAAATCTGACCGTACACCGCTTGACCTCCTTTTCCAAGTAATGCCGGAACTTGATATTGAACTTTCTGCAAAGATTGAAGAAAAAGATGTCAATGGCAAACAGGTGTTCTTTGTTGACGGCACTTATCTCATCGCCACATTCGATATGGATGTTAACGAGTCAACTGTCACTGAAATCGCCAAAATGAAGCCTCAATACTTCGTTATGCGTGATGCCTCTGCCGCCAATGACAATGTCCTTGACAACTTCGAGCAAATCTTCAAGTATTATTCACCCGATACAATCCGCAAAATCCTTTAGGCATGCGAATCGCTTATAAATTTATTCAAAATATTGCGGTTGATACCGATGGTGTAAAAAGAGACATACGCACTATATGTAACCAAAAATTATATGCGGCTACTTATAGAACACTCAATGATCCTTTTGAATGTTCTGTTCGGTACAAAGATGAAAATGCGAAAGATAAAGCATTCGAATCAAAAATCTATTCCTTGTTATATAATGCTGGAATCCTATCGTTATTTAAGGCTCAGCCTAATGTGCATTTCCCTTCGAGCGAAACGATGTGGACGTATTATGCAAATTCACATAACGGATTTTGTATTGCGTATGACTTGGATGTTTTAGAGGCAACTCACTCTCAAGATTTCGACATAATAGACTGCATTGACATACGATATCAGAATAATTCCCCGGAAATATATTCTACCGATTCCATAGAAGTTATGAGAGAAAAGCATTTCGGAAGGAAATCAGTAAGTTGGAAGAGGGAGAACGAGATTAGAATAATCTTTAATACATCGGGATTAAAGATTATTCCACAAAATGCTCTGTTAGCTATATATTTTGGTCTCAATATGCCTTTAGAAGACCGACAAACTATCATCTCAGGACTTGAAGGTGTTGATGTTGATTTCTACCAAATTGAAACGATACCTAACTGTTATAAACTAAAAGCAACTAAAGTGGATAGCATAGCAAATATCGAAATTATTAAGGCGGAAAGAAAACCGATGGTTGATAATTTAACCATACTTTATAAATCTGAAGCCAAAGACCGTCAAACAATAGAAATGCTTGTTAAGGCAATTCGCGAAAGTCTTTCGCGTCCAACAAATATTTGTATCGTTGATGATATGAAATCTGGTCTTCTTTTGGATAAATATCCTCCGACAGAAGACGAAAGAAGGTATTTGTCTCAGCATTGGATTGGAATGTCAACTTTTGACGCACCAGAATATGTTTTGTATTACCCTGAACGTGATTAATAATGAAGTTTAAGTTTAAGATACAGGGGTATCAGACGGATGCGGTCAGCAATACCACCGCCATCTTCACCGGGCAACCTAATCGCGATAACGCACACTACCGCCGCGACTTGGGTAAACTTGCCGCAGGTACTATGCGTGAGATGCTTGATGATGACGGCTACCGTAATGCTGATGTGGAGCTTTCTTCCAAGCAGTTGCTTGAAAACCTACACTCTGTTCAGACTCTGGCAGGTGTGCCTCTTTCAAAATCTCTCAGTAAGATTGATGGTTTGGGTGCCGTCAACCTTGATGTCGAGATGGAAACCGGCACAGGTAAGACTTACGTCTATATTAAGACGATGTTTGAGCTTAACAAAATATACGGTTGGTCCAAGTTCATTATAGTTGTGCCAAGTATTGCCATACGTGAGGGTGTGGCAAAGTCTTTCCGTATGCTGGAGGAACACTTCATGGAGCAGTATGGAAAGAAAGCACGTTGGTTTGTCTACAATAGCTCTAACCTTAACCAGCTCGACCAGTTCTCACAAGATGCCGGACTGAACGTTATGATTATCAATACTCAGGCATTTGCAGCGTCTCTCAAAGAGGGTGGACGCTCAAAGGAGAGCCGAATTATTTACTCAAAGCGCGATGAGTTTGCCTCACGCCGTCCTATCGACGTGATTGCGGCTAACCGCCCAATCATCATCATGGACGAGCCGCAGAAGATGGAGGGAGCAGCAACGCAAGCGGCACTAAAAAAATTCAATCCGCTTTTCGTGTTGAATTACTCCGCGACTCACCGAACCAAGCATGATACTGTCTATGCCCTCGACGCTCTGGACGCTTACCGAGAGCGTCTGGTTAAGCGCATAAAGGTGATAGGCTTCGAGATGAAGAACCTGCGAGGTACCAGCGGCTATATGTATCTTGACAACATTATCCTATCACCGACCAAGCCACCGATGGCGCGTATCTCAATAGAGGTTAAAAGTGCTTCCGGAGAGCCACGTCGCCTGTTCAAGACTCTTGGTGTGGGAGATTCCTTATTTGTCGAGTCAAAGGAACTGGAGCAATACCGGGGATTCGATATAGCCGAGATTTTCCCCGGCTCAGCCTTACAACCGACGGCATACGTCACTTTCACCAATGGTGTGACACTCCGCAAGGGGGATGTCGTGGGTGATAAGAATTTGTTGCATCTTCAACGTATTCAGATACGCGAGACAATAAAGGCTCATTTCGAGAAAGAGCGCCAGCTTTTCAAGAAAGGGATAAAGTGCCTTTCGCTGTTCTTCATCGACGAAGTGGCTAAATATCGTCAGTATGATGAGAACGGCGAACCGGTCAAGGGTATCTTCCAAACCATCTTTGAGGAAGAATATGCCCGTCTTGTCAATGAGGAGTTCCATATCTGGGACGAGGACTATAACGAGTATCTGCGTCGCTTCACGCCTCAGGAGATCCACCGGGGTTACTTCTCTATCGACAAGAAAGGGAAAATGATCGATACGAAGACCAAACGCGGCTCCGACGTCAGCGAGGAGGCATCCGACTACGACCTCATACTCCGCGATAAGGAGTGTCTGCTGAGTTTCGATGAACCTACACGCTTCATCTTCTCGCATTCCGCCCTTCGCGAGGGCTGGGACAATCCCAACGTATTCCAGATATGCACTCTCCGCCACAGTGACTCCACGACCGCAAAACGTCAGGAAGTAGGTCGCGGTCTCCGCATCTGCGTGGATAGGAACGGCATCAGGCAGGACAAGGAGCTGCTTGGCGATGACGTCCAC
>CAMWQF010000240.1 GCA_947176285.1 uncultured Porphyromonadaceae bacterium | reverse complement strand
GAGTTGGGAGTTCCCGTTGGTGAGTAGAAAGTTAGCCGTTAGAACATACGTTTGATGATTATTATTAATATAAAAAGCCAAATAGCCACAAAGGAATCCTGTTGCCAATGCCACTCTCCTCGTCATCGGCGACGACAAAGCTATCTGGTAAATCCGCAATCTGCTTGAATGTTTTTGTTTTACCTCCGACTTCCAGCAGATATTTTTCGTCTACGATGAAATCACCTACCGGTGGCTCATATAGTTTATGATTCGGAGCGAGCATTGATGCGATAAATGTCTCTCTTAATGTACCGATATCATTGAGTGTGCTGAGTGCGGCCATGATATCAGTATTGTCAAAAAGTATTTTCCCCGGTTTTGCCACAGATTTGGGAGAACGCCAACCGCTGTAAATACATCTGACAATACCTCCCTTATCAAGAAGTTCAAACATTCTTATGATGGTATTTCTTGATACTTGTATTTTTTGGCTTAGTGACTGTACATTTAATGTGAATGGAACTTCTGTGGACATCACATAAAGTAGCCTGCCGAGTTTATGTAGTGTTTCATACTCTACCGATTCAAGTGCGGGAATGTCCTGATTGATTGAGGTGTCAATCAATCTTTCAATACGTCCATAATATTCTCCAGTCTGTGTTGGATCATGGAAAGGATAGTAGCATTTGCCAAGATAGTTGTTGAATAGGGGCAGCACTTTTTCAGACAGAGCGTTTATTATGTCCCATTCTGACTTATGTGAATGGTCAAGAACATCTTGGAGTGTCAAAGGTGGCAATGTTGCTTTACCGGAAAATTTTAAAAATTCGCGGAATGACAGGCCATATAGCCTATAAGGAAGACATCTTCTGCTTAAATCTGCTAAGGCAGAGTCAAGGTGTATCATTGAAGAACCGGTAAAGACAATATGATAGTCTGGATATGAATCATAAATGTTTTTCAATTCAAGTTGCCAGTTTCCATTGTATCTATGGATCTCGTCAAGATAAAGATGTGTCCCTCCATGGTCGTAATGCCAACTTGCAAGGTCAACAATACGGTTATCTGTGAACCACAGGTTATCGCACGATGCATAAAGAGCGGACCCATTTGGACCAAATTTTTCCTTGATCCGCTGTCTCAGCATAGTGGTTTTCCCAACGCCTCTAGCTCCTTTAATCATCACAAGACGATCATTCCAATTTATCTTACTATAGAGATACCGGAATGTTTCCATCTGTACTGAATTTACAAGTCTTTGCGAGGTTTTTATCAGATTATCCATACGAGTTTCTAAGTATTTTGGTGCAAAGATAGTAAAAATGCTCTTTGCAAACAACACTTTTATATAAAAATGCTCTCTGTAAAGAGCATTTTTAATTAAATTCCACTCTTATTTTCAAGTTTATTCCCATTGAGGAAGAGTACTGTTTTCCGTGAAGTTTACTGGGAAGATTTCGCCAACGCACATATGTGTTTGACGAAGGCTGTTTTGGCTTCGGTGTAGGCATCGCGGTTGTGCTTGAACTTCGGTAGAAGGCTTAGTTTGATACTTTCGTATTCCTTTGCAACGTACGGATTAGAAATGAGGTAGTCTCGGAAATAGATCTCGTCATTGTCTCCTGTATGGTGGAAATGGATGTGGAATACACGCTCTGCATACCCTTCCGGAGTGTAGCCCTTATTAAAACTCATTCGCTCGTCAGATGCTGACATGCAGATATATCCTGCAGCCTCCATTATCTTCCTGATTGCCTCCTTATCTGTCGTAGGCGGAATCTCGACAAGAATATCAACAATGGGTTTTGCCATGATGTCAGGGATAGCAGTGCTTCCGATGTGTCTGATCTTTATGTCGAAGCCGGACAATATGGCTGATAATGTAGCGATTTCTTCCTTAGCCCATTCAGTCCAATGGGGGTTATGTGGAGAAAGAACTATGGGAAAGAGTTCCCATAGTTCTTCAAGTGTCATATCCTTAAGGCTTTTGCTCATACCTATTTAAGTTCCATCAGTTCCCCGGTGTATGTGTCCATTACGAAACCTTGCACATTGACTCCAGTCGGAGGCATCAGAGGATGGTTGGCGATAAGGTCAACGGTTTCCTTTACTGCCTCGTCGGTATCGTCGAAACCGTGAAGCCACTCTTTGAGGTTTATGCCGCAATGCTTCATGAGCGTGATATGCTCCTCGCTAACACCGCGTTCTTTCATAAGATGGAGCATTTCTTCAGCATCCATTCCTTGCACACCACATCCCGTGTGACCTATTACCATAATTTCATTCACTCCCAATTCATATATGGCCACGAGGATAGACCGCATCGTGGAATCGAAAGGGTTTGTGATGGTGGCACCTGCGTTCTTGATTATCTTCACGTCGCCGTTGCGAATACCGAGAGCAGCGGGTAGAAGTTCTACAAGACGCGTATCCATACAAGTGATGATAGCTATTTTTTTATCCGGATATTTGCTGGTGGCAAAACGCTCATATCCTTTTTCTTCTACAAACTTGCGGTTGAATTCCTTGAGTTCTTGTATCATGATATTCGTTTTTGTTTGTTATTGACAACTTCATGTGCAAAGATACATAAATATTCCCAAATAAAGACGACCAATAGGAATTTTTTTATTAATTTTGAGGGCAAATATAAGAATTGATAGAAAGTAATGTGATGAAGAGGATTAGATTCATTATAGGGTTGATGATGTGTGTTTGGGGTGTATGTATGGCTCAGTCGGAGAAGAAAACTGATATTCCCGGCAAACGGGTTGTGGCTGGAAATCCCAACATTGCTTATATGGGCAGAATCCATTGGAATGGCAATGGGGAGGGAGAATTCAATTATCCTGGTACTGCCGCTTTGCTTCGCTTCAAGGGAACAGGGTTGGGTATGGAGACATCTCCCGGCAGCGGCAAATTCGTAGTGGAAATTGATGATATGGCTCCTAAAACTGTTGTTTTCTCTCCTTCTGATTCTATTCATATTTTGGCAGAGAATCTAACGGATACAATTCATGATGTGAGAGTGACATATGCTATAGAGGGATTTGAGTTCAATCCCAGTTTCCGCGCATTTCACATTGACGGCGACCTTCTATCTGCCGATGACAAACCTGAACTGAAGATTGAATTTATTGGTAATTCGATAACTTGCGGTTATGGAATAGAAGATGACGATCCCAACAACGGTTTCTCTTACGATACAGAAAATCATACCATGACTTATGCCCACAGGACTGCGCGTGCACTGGATGCCGACGTCAATGTTGTAGCCCGTTCCGGCATTGGAATTTATCGTAATTTCGGGAGCCCGAAAGAAGGAGATACGAAAACAATGCCTCTTGAATATGACTACACATTACTCTATAACCATAATTATAAGTGGGATCATTCGCAGTTCCATCCGGATATAATCTGCATAAACTTAGGCACTAACGACACTTCGGAAGATAATTACGACATATCCCTTTACGAGAATCAATATCGTGATTTCCTCGCACATCTGCGCACGCTTCATCCGAAAGCTAAGATTGTCTTGTTGACAGGAGCCATGCTGCAAGGTCAGGCGTTGGCTGATGTGAAGACTGTTTTGGATAGGCTGGCATCGGAAGACAATCTGACATATAGGTTTGATATGTCGCCTCATACAGGTGAACTTGGGTATGGAGCAGATTGGCATCCTTCGGCTCGTCAGGCTGAAAAAATGGCAGATGAATTAATTCCGTTTCTACGCACTCTCATTCCATAGAATGCATTAGATGATGTACTGTAGTTGTTGATATGTCCAATTAATTGACAACATTTGTCGGTGTCCCTTCGATGAAGTTTGCTACGTTTGCCACTGCTATATCCATCAGACGTTGGCGTGCCTCGACGGTAGCCCACCCGAGGTGTGGCGTGGTGTAGCAGTTCCGGGCATAAAGCAGCGGATTGTCGAATGTAGGAGGTTCGCACGAAAGTACATCCACCCCGGCTCCACGAATTGCACCGGTGTTGAGAGCCTCAGCAAGTGCTGTTTCATCTACGAGTGGTCCGCGACCTGTATTTATCAATATCGCGGAGGGTTTCATCTTTGCCAATGTAGAGGCATTGATGAGGTGTTTGGTGCTATCGGTTAGAGGGCAGTGGAGCGACAGCACATCGCTTTCACTTAGCAATTGATCCAGATTTTCAGCCTTTCTCACTCCTTTCGTAAGTGCATCAGCCGGTTTTGACGAAAATGCCAATACCTTCATACCGAATGCAAGTGCGATTTTTGCGACTTTGCTTCCGATATTGCCGAAACCTACAATACCGAATGTTTTCCCTGAAAGTTCAGTAAGCGGAGAATCCCAATAGCAGAAATCAGCATTCCTGCTCCAGCGGCCGGCGCGGTTGTCGGCTGTGTAATGCTCCACATTGTTGGTGATGGCAAGCAGGAGTGAAAATACCATCTGTGCAACGGAATCTGTGCTGTATGAAGGGATGTTTGTCACGACTATTTCTTTTTCGCTGGCAGCCACGGTGTCAACGACATTATATCCGGTAGCCAAAACTCCAATATACCTGAGATCCGGAAGTTTCTCAATGATATCCCGGTCTATGATTGTCTTGTTGGTGAGAAGAATTTCAGCACCGGCAGATCGTTCTATAATTTCAGAAGGCGACGTGCGATCATACACAGTCACCTCACCAAGAGATTTAAGTCGATCCCATGAAAGATCTCCGGGATTCATCCCATATCCATCTAATACGACTATCTTCATATTCATTCTTATTACTTGCTTTGGCATTTCACATTTTTATTCACAATACTTTCACCTGTTTGTTTAACTCATAAAAATTTCTTATGGCTTAACGTTGATCTTCAGATTGATTGCGATTACTTGTCATGCCAAATACAAAA
>CAMWQF010000239.1 GCA_947176285.1 uncultured Porphyromonadaceae bacterium | reverse complement strand
GTCGATATCGCTTGCCACCAGCCTGAAGGATACAGTGTCTGGCGACGACACTGCTATCCTGCGGTTGCGGAAATCCTTATACAGCTCCGGCTTCTTCTCCTGCCAGTCGGCGAGAGTGAATACATAGCTGTTTTCTTCCGAGTCCTCAAAACCTGAACGCATGGCTATGAAGCGTACGGTGCAATCACTCGCAAGAGCTATCGGAGCCTCATAAAGTGTAGATTCTGAAGTAGGTGCGGAGCCATCTACCGTATATCGGATGTCTGCGTCGGCATCCTCGCATGAAAGTGTCAGGCTTCTTTTGCCATATTCTGCTGTAGGAGTCGGCAGAGAAAATCCACTCACCGTATATACTCCTATCGGAGAATCGTAGTAACCGATATGAGTGGTGTATGCTCTCACCGTACAATTGAAGCCAAGCCTTACAGGACCTGTATAGAGCGTGCTTGTGGCAACGGGGTCGGTGCCGTCGGTAGTGTAGCGTGTCTCGCCCCCTTCGACTGCAGGGATTATTTCAAGACTCAGGTCTTCGTGAAGTTTAAAAGTCGGAGCTTTCATGACATGCTCTTCCTTGCTGAAGACATAGACTGCTATGTCGGAATCTGTCAGATCTGCCTTAGTGGCGATAGCCTTGATAAGCACGTCTTCCTCCAGTTCCAATAAGCCTGAATATAAAGAACTGTCCGTAGTCGGATCGCTGTTGTCGATAGTATAGTGTATTTCAGCCCCATCGGTTGCACTTGTCATCCTTATTTTCCCATGTTCAAATGCTATGACCGGCATCGCCGCACGATAGGATGTCACTTGATATGTAGTAACGGAAGAATCAGTCATCCCTTCCTTCACTGCGATAGCCTTCACAACGATATTGCCGGGAACAAATACAGGCTCTGTATAGACGGTGCTTGCCGTGGTGGGTTCTGTGCCATCGAGTGTGTAGTGTATGGTCGCGCCGGGAGTTGAGCACAGGATCATCACATGAGTGTCATCCAGCATAGTCATACGCGGTTTCCCTACTATACCTTGATCATCAATCGATGGAGAGCCCGGTTCATCCGGATTCGCGGGATTGAAGTCATAATGGAAGTTGGCAGTGAGAGTGGTATGCTTGTTGGGCATTATGTATCGGAAACTGATGTCTTCCGATACCACCTCTCCTGATTCATCTGTCCAGTTCTCGAAAATATAGTAGGGATTCTGAGAAGCGGAGACTGTGAATGAAGAGCCGTTGATGTGTTCTCCGGCTCCGTAGAAGGAGTAGACAGCATCGGCAGGTTCGGACTGCAGTGTAAGCATTCGGTAGAACTTAGCCTCTCCCGGTTCTGAAGGGTTATTCGGATTGTAGGCGTAGTTTGCTACGATAGATCTGCCACCTTCCTCTACAGTGAAGCTTAGATTCGGAGAAGTAGATATCTCCTCCCCGTTTTCCGTCCAGTTTACGAAACTGAAACCTGTATTTGTATAGGCACTGAAACTTGCCGTAGAGCCTATTTCATACTTACGCGAGGAGGCTTCCCTTACATATTCTCCCAGCGTATATATATATCCCCCTTCTGCAGGTTTCAGATCAATGTTAACGGTAGCCATGGTCTTTGGAACGGATGGCTCGGCAGGCGAAGTGGGATCGTATTCGAAACGGGCGATAAGGGTCACATCCCGGGCAGGCATAGTGTAGTAGAAATCACTAGATGTCGAAACCACTGAGCCTGCTTCGTCTTCCCATTGGATGAAACGGAATCCATTGTTGTTGTAGCAATATACATTTACCGATACTCCTTCTTTATAAGAAGAGAAACCGGGGTAAGTTGTCGTTGCCTCTGCCGGAATACACCTCGTGGTAAGGGTATATAGAACTTCATCCTGAGCCTGCGCCGTGGCGCTCCCAAGCAGTAGCACCAGCAGCGGCATTATTATTTTGAGTAACCTCATGTTGTATTGGGGTTGGCGGTTCTTATTTAACGATGGTCTTATATCCCTGACCATTTACTTTCACTACATATACGCCTGCTGCAGCAGTCACTTCGATAGAGCCCTTGGCGTTGGCTACCAGGCTGCCGTCAGTTGCATATACCACTACTTCTGCATCAGCAGGACATGTTATTGTAAGCATTCCCTTGCCACCTGCTACCTTAACGTTATCAGATTCAACACCGTCAACGGCTGAAACTTCTGCGGGAGCAAAACGGATGGTGAAGCGTGAGTCGCAAGTGCCTGCTTTGTCGGCTGTGAAGATGTAGTCACCCTCGGTGAGATCTTGTTCTGTTTCGGCTACGGCGTCATAGAGCCATGCACGGCGGTCGGCGCGAGATGCGGAGATGCGATAGGTAACGCCCGCAGTCGGGATGTAGACGCCGAGAGCAGCGTTGCCGTCAGAGTAAGGACGCTCATTGATGGCAAGTGGATGATTATTGTCACCGATTGAGTAGATCTGAGCCACATCTGTGTCCATGCTCATAAACTTGGAAGCATCGAGAGTTCCCTCATATGCAAGGGAGGCAGACTCGTTGATCACGATTCGTGTGTAGTCGTCGGCTGTTTCATTTTCACCACGAACGATCTCGAGGTTTAGACGATGACGGTTTGCGTCTATCTTGCTGGAGGGAGCAGATTTACGTGTAATTGCGTTTGTGCCGAGACGACCGCTGCGCGGCATGCCGAGCGTGAGGTCGGCGGCAGACTTCTGCACAAAGAAAGGCTGCATCGGACGGAGCACGAAGTCATCGTCGGAAAGTGAGTATGCGCGGTATGTCGAACCGTCCCATACGGTAATAGGAGCTTCGAGTGCCATGCTGTAGATGTCATAATATGTCGGATATGGGTTGCCGACAAGGTTCCATCCCGCATTTTCAGCTGTTTCGCAGCTATTGTCGTCAAGAGTCATGGAAGCTTCTCCGATTCCGAAGAATGCAGAGTGCTGGGAGGCAGCAGCCGGCATGATGAGCGTACCTGCTGTTGCAGCCTGGAATATATAGCCTTGGCCTCGTTTCAAAGTGCCGTCTGCGGGGATGTTGACCCAGTTGCCTGTAGCACTGTTCTGAGTGGCTCGACGGCTGCCGTCATAGTAACGGATCACCCATGAATCGGTGGCGGGATAAGTCACATCTGCCATATTCACGTCAGTGACGGGAGAGAAGAAATACCATTTATTTGCGCTTGGCACTGTGAACTTGGTAGTAAGACCGTTTGCTGTCACCAGGTTGCTTTCGTTGAGGAATACGGCGGGGACATTTTCCTGATTGCTGTATGTCACCTCATTGAGGGCAAGGGGGGTGTCGGCTGCAACGTCAAAGATACCGCCAGCCTCGATTTCGATAGATGGTGTGCCGCTCAGCGTAGAGCTGCTGTTCAGTTTAAGGTGTCCGTGGATAGCCCAGAAGTCGGAGGTTGAGATCTCAGCGGAAGACTTGAGATTGCGGAACTGGAACCAATAAGAGTCAGCCTTGTAAGTGGCAAGTGCGAATTCCGGCACAAGCACGCTTACGGTATTCTTATCGACTGAAGGGAATGGATCATAGGAACCCCCACCATGAACTGTAGGAGGAGTTACACATGGAACGGTTATTTTCTGAATGGAATCACAGCCGACAAATGTGGAATAAAGATCATCCGTATAAGAATTTAATGTGACCTCCTTAAGATTATTATTATTGGAGAATGCATGAGATTCAATGTATGTTACATTCTTTGGAATAACAATGGTTGATAATTTCATACTTGAAAATGCTTCAGTACCGATACTCGTCAAAGATTCAGGAAGTTCTATAGATTCAAGAGCGGCATATCTAAAAGCGGATGATCCGATTTCTGTCACTCCTTCCGGAATCTCAATATATTTTAATCTGGATTTGGAACTCCAGGTCCATAGTGCGAAAGTTGAAGAAGGTATTACAGTTAAAGACTTAGACAATTCAACATGTCTTAGTTCTTGGCATTCATAAAATACAGAACCTCCAATTAAAACAACAGAATTTGGCATAATAAACTCTCTCAATGTAGAATTCGCGAATGCGTTCGACCCTATTGTCTTTACTGTCTCAGGTAGAAACACTGTATAAAGTTTAGAAAAACTTTGAAATGCGCTATTAGGGACTTCAGTAATATCAGTGCCGGTTAAGTCTACTTTTACAAGTCCTTTCAACTGCTTGATTCCTTCCCAGTCCTTGTCGTTGAGAGAACCGGAAACCTTAAGCAATGCGACATCCATGACATTTATGTCTCCGATAACGTCTACAAGGTTTGGAACGAGCTCACCGGGATTGTTGCCGGTTACTTCATACCAAGGCATCTCTTTTACACTCACATCATGAATATATGCATAAGCATATTGATATTCTTCTTTAGAGAATGTAAATTCCACGGTGTGATTTCCGGGTTCAACAGGAAAGGAAAAATCAAGATCTCCATTAGTTTGTATGGTTTCGACCAATTCCTGATCAATATAAATGTTTGTAAGGCATAGACTTGTTGAAGAATAAACTAAAAACGAAATATAGGTATCGTATTCCGACGAATACGAAAATTCGAGGGATGTCGAATATTTGTTATCGTCATCGTCTGTATATTCAGGAGTCCTTACATAATTATAGTTGCCACTACTTTCTCCTATATACCATGGGCGATCTGCATCATTGGTCCAGGTAAGGGGTACGGATCCCTCCTGAACTATCGCGGCGTTTATCTCGTCGGAGGTTGCAGGTGTCTTGTCAGCAGCCATCGCATTGGTGAAAGTACATAGCGACAAAAGCACCATCACTATTAAATGGGATCTCTCTACCGATTTAAGTAAAAATCGTTTCATTGTTTTGTTGTTTGGTTTGTTTTTGCCTCCGAATGATGAATCCTTGGTCATCAGGAGTAATAATGATATAAAAAA
>CAMWQF010000238.1 GCA_947176285.1 uncultured Porphyromonadaceae bacterium | reverse complement strand
TCGGTTTGCGATGCAAATTTATAAATTATTTTTGAATGTAACAAATATTTCGGATGTGTTGCAGATTTTTTTGAAGTTGTCTAATTTTAGGCGTGATCTAAAAAAACTCAACTTTTAAAAATTGTAAGGAATTATTCTAGAACTTTATTGCAATGTGTTTGTTGTCATTGTATATAGATATTTCCAGTATAAACACACATTATCTTAATCGTTATGAAAAAGCTTTATCTTTCCATCCTCATTGCTTTTATAGGGTTTGCCACTCCAATATCTGCAAGTGCCCAATATTATAATATTGTGAATCAGGCAGCCAATATGCTTCAGACTGCAGCTTTGGGAGGAATGCGATATAAAGGGTATGTTGATGCCTCATATGTGGGGGGTGTCGGTAATCTTCAGGCTGATTTTATTGGAGTTAGCACGGTACAGGGCATGCAATATGCAAATTGGCTGTTCATGGGTGCCGGACTTGGTGTAGACCTGGTATATTCAAAGACAGAATCGGGATATAATCAGTGGAATTATAACCGCAAGGTGACTACTACTGGAGTCATGATACCAATTTTCACAGATTTCCGCTTTAATTTTGGTGGAGGCACCAGTCCTTCCTTGTTTATTGATGTTAAGGCTGGCGGATCATTCCTTATCGGTCAAAATTATCTTGCCATAGAAAATGGATATATCAATGGCTCTGAATATTTCATGCTCAAGCCTTCAATTGGTCTGCGAGTCCCGGTAAGTGCCAACGGTAAAAAGGCCATGAACATTGGTTTGACCTATCAATTATTGACTTGCAACTACTGGTGGTACAATAATAGCAATTCCGGTACGTTAAATTCATTAGGAGCGACAGTTTCTTACGAGTGGTGATCTCTTAGTTAGAATAAGGAATGCGCTCCATATGATATATAATGATGATATAGCAGATGAAACGCATTTTATTTTCAATATTGGCTTCCGGCATGTGTGCGGCAGCTATGGCGATCCCGGCAAAGCCGGGCTTTGTCGCATATACCCAACCCGACGGAACTGTAATTAATATCCGTATAGTTGGTGATGAAAACGGGCATGTGGTGTATTCAGAAAAGGGAGAACTTCTTGTGGAATCAGACGGCAGAATGGAGTATGCACAATTTGATTCCAATGGATATCCGGTAGCGTCCGGTATCATGGTAGATTCAAAAGCGAAAGCCCTATCCAATATCGAATCTATTCAACCTAAGCATCTGGTAGAAGGTTGGATAGAAAAACTTGTTGCCAACAAAGAGCAGCGTTTAAGTAAGTATCAAGAAGTCACAAATGCAAGAACCCTATCCACTCGTGCTGAAGAAGATGAAATTGACACTGACGATGAGCAGCGTCTTGTGCCTATGAACTTCGGGCGTTGTGAAGCTACGTTTCCTGTTTTAGGGGAGCAAAAAGGGCTTGTAATTCTAGTTGAGTATGAGGATATTGCCTTTGAATATGGAGATCATGATTATTTCTTCCGAATGCTTAATGAGGAAGGTTTTTCAGATTTCGGTTCTTTAGGTTCTGCACGCGATTGGTTTATTGAGAATTCCGGAGGACGCTTCATGCCTGATTTTGATGTTTACGGACCCGTAGTATTGCCTAATCCGCGACAATATTATGGCGGAAATGATGCATCCGGCAATGATCTTCACCCTGAAGAGATGGCTATCCATGCGTGCCAGATTCTTGATGACGAGGTGGATTTCTCTCAATATGATAGGGACGGGGATGGAATAATAGACAACGTATTTATATTTTATGCAGGTAAAGGAGAACATGACAGCGGTGTGAAAAATGCTGTATGGCCCCATTCTTGGGATATCGCGGCTGCCTCTACCGAAGAATATATATTTGATGGTGTTAAACTTAATCACTATGCTTGCTCATGCGAATATCCAAGTGGCTACAAGCGTCCCGATGGAATAGGCACCTTTGTGCATGAGTTCAGCCATGTGATGGGTTTGCCTGACTTATATGTCACTACTTATACCAGCGGTTTCACTCCGGATGCATGGAGTGTCATGGACAAAGGTCCATATAATAACAATGGCTTGACTCCTCCAAATTATTCTTCATATGAAAAGTGTGCTCTTGGATGGCTTGATTTTGAGCCTTTCAAGGAAGGAATTATGGAACTCCCTGACCTTTCGACCACGGGCATTGCATATGCTCTTCCCACAGAAAAGAGTTACGAATTCTATTTCTTTGAGAATCGTCAGCAACTTGGCAATGATGCATTTATTCCCGGACATGGAATGCTTGTATGGCATTTGGATTACAATAAGGGAGCTTGGGCTATGAATACTGTAAATAACATCAGTACCCACCAGCGAGTAGATTTAATAGAGGCTGATAATGTTAAGTCTGCCGCAACCAGAAGTGGGGATTCTTTCCCCGGAACAGCCGGTGTTACTTCGTTTACTTTTGAGACTAAACCTCAACTTGCAAGCTGGGCTAAAAAGCGACTTGCATATGATATTGAAGATATCGCAGAGACGGCTGATGGGTTAATTACTTTCAATGCATTGCCTTACAAACAGGAAAATGCTGTTGATCGTATTGATGCCGAATTCGTGGAAGGTGATTATTACGACCTTATGGGGCGTAAGGTAAATAATCCTGGCAAGGGAATCTATATCCATAATGGAAAGAAAGTGATACGCTGATTCATCAGAAATCTTCGATATGGATTAGTAGTAATAAAGAGTGCCCCGACAATTTTTTAGATTGTCGGGGCACTCTTATATTTAATATCGTCAATGTCATTCTCCTCTGTTTTCTTTATTGAAGATGTGACGGAGTCTTGAGAATATTCGTTTAGACGTTGACTCTGTAGGCACAACGTTGCTGCTGTCTTTGAGGCTTTCGATAGCGCTCTTTTCAGCGTCGGAAAGATTTTCAGGAACGTATACCATCACATTGACAAGGATATCACCTTTGACATGTTCGTTTTGGAATGCCGGAAGTCCCTTGCCACGCAGACGCAAAACCTTTCCAGGCTGGGTTCCCGGAGCAATCTTCACACGAGCCTTTCCGTCGATAAGCGGAATTTCTGCGCTTCCTCCGAGTGCTGCAGTTGGGAAGTCGAGCATCAGATTGTATATAAGATCCTGGTCGTCGCGGATAAGTTCGGAGTTCTTCTCTTCTTGAATCACAATAAGAAGATCGCCGTTCACTCCTCCATGGCGAGGAGCATTGCCTTCCCCTTTGAGTACGAGTGTCTGACCATCCTGTACACCTGCCGGAATATGGAATTCAACAATAGTTTCTTTCTTTTCAACTCCGGTTCCATGACAATACTTACACTCTTCTGTGATCACCTTGCCCTCACCGTTACATTCAGGACATACGGACTGCACCTGCTGAGCACCAAGGAATGTCTGGCGCATCTGAGTGACGTAGCCTGTGCCGCCGCATCGAGAGCAAGTGTGGAAAGATGTGCCATCTTTCGCGCCTGTGCCGTTGCAATGAGAACATGCTACGAATTTAGGTATTTTCAATTTTTTGTCTACGCCATTGGCGATATCTTTCAGGCTAACCTTCACTGTGATGCGGAGGTCGGTACCTTTATTTACCGGTTTGCGTGTTCTTCCTCCAGAAGAGTAACCACGATAAGTGCCGGCTCCGGCAAAAGCATCACCGAATATATCACCGAAATTGGAGAAGATATCTTCCATTGAGAATCCACCGCCACCAAATCCGCTGAATCCGCCATAGGAACCGCCACCGGCGCCTCCACCAAATCCTTGCGGACCCATATTGTGGCCATAGGCATCATAAAGCTGGCGTTTCTTTTCGTCGCTTAGCACGTCGTATGCCTCGGCTGCCTCCTTGAATTTTTCTTCCGCTGCCTTTTGTTCAGACTCAGGCTTGTCGGAATATTTATCCGGGTGGAACTGTATGGCTTTTTTTCTGTATGCCTTCTTTATTTCATCAGCTGTGGCGTTTTTGTTGACGCCCAGCACTTCATAATAATCTCTTTTTTCTGCCATGATAGTGGATCTTTTGAGGTGAAGTTATCTGTTACTGGGCTACTGCCACTTTCGCATGGCGAAGCACTTTATCGTTGAGCATATATCCCTTTTGCACAGTGTCAAGCACTTTGCCCTTCATGTCTTCTGATGGTGCGGGCACTTGGGCAATAGCCTCGTGGAGATCGGAGTTAAATTCCTCTCCGGTAGATGCCATTTCTTTAACTCCCATGCTTTCAAGATACTTGACGAGTTTATTGTAGATAAGGGTCATGCCTTCGAGAACTGACTTAGCATCTTCTGATGATTCTGCAGCTTTAAGTCCTCTTTCGAAATCGTCTACTATAGGAAGAATTCCTTTGAGAACGTTTTCGCCGCCATTCTTGATTATTTCTGCCTTTTCTTTGAGTGTACGTTTGCGGTAGTTGTCAAATTCTGCAGCGAGGAAGAGATATTCTTTCTTTTCCTTCTCAACTTGAGCCTGAAGATCAGCAAGTTGATTTTCAAGAGTATTTACTTCCTGTTCTGCTTGAGTGTCTTCGGCATCTCCGGCGTAATCGCCATCTATCACAGCATCAGCCTCAAGATTGGGGTCTTGTATAGGCTCCTGCTCGTTTTCTTTATATTCTTTATCGTTCATATTCTTTTTTTTACTATTGTAGTAGGGGTTGAAACCTCTTCTGCGGTTATTTCTATTGTTCTTGTAATTCATAGTATCAAATATTATGCCAATAAAAGTTAAAAACTACATTCAGAATAGGGAATGTTTCAATATTCAAACGTTTGTAGCCTTTGTTGGGTTCATTGTGACAATAAAAGAATTGCAACTACCTTCACAGGCAGCTGCAATCTGATTTTTTCCATAATTCAATTTTAAACTAACCTAACATCATGAAACGATTTTCTTA
>CAMWQF010000237.1 GCA_947176285.1 uncultured Porphyromonadaceae bacterium | reverse complement strand
GCACAGCAGCAGGCTGGCGCAGCAGGCGCAGGTGCACAGCAGCAGGCTCCTAACCCCGACGAGAAAGACGTTACAGACGTTGACTTCGAGGAAGTGAAATAAGAATCATAAATTCCAAAATAATGGAGTGAAGCTTTAGGGGCTTCACTCTTTTTTTTGTGTCTTGCTGTAATTATCAAGCACATCCAATGTTAACTTACACCCTCAGAATCTCTGATTCAGAGCAAAAGAGATTCAATCCTAAATAAGGTCTCATGGGATTAGTGAGGGGAGGATGAGGTATGGGAGAAAATGTCGAAGTCTGGATTGTATACGGGACTCTTAATGTCGAGGAAGTTGAGAATGCTGTGGAATACATGATATTGAGTAGCCTTTATCGATGGGTCGATTTTCAAAGTAGAGTCGGAAGTCCAAACGATAAATGGGATCTCGGTCTGAACCTTTGGAGCCACAGACATAGGCACTCCATGCATGTAGAGGTTACCTTCTCCAAGCGACTCCCCATGGTCGGAGACGAAAATCATGCAGCTTCTCCTTTCAGGGATATTTTTGAGAGAGTCTATCACATTATGCAGAAGGTAGTCAGTATAGAGGATAGAGTTGTCGTAGGCGTTGATGAGTTGCTTCGGATCTGCTTTTGACATTTCCACAGTAGTGCATACGGGCTTGAATTTCTCAAATTGCTCGGGATACTTAAGATTATAGGTAGGACCATGGCTTGTGCTTGTATGAACCACAATCAGCAATTTATTTATAGAGGAGTTTCGGATAGAATCGTAGAGACCTTCAAAGAGAATCTCATCGTATCTTTTATCTGCTTCAGGATACAGTCGAGAAAGAGAGTCTACATTGAAGATCTTGTTTATATGAAGAGGAGGCTCTCCCCAGTTGCTAGTGCGCCAGGTTACATCCACTCCGTTCCTATTCAGATAATTAGGAAGGATTTCATACAGTTTCCCGGTTGATTTGTGATCGAGAATAGCCTTAACGCCAGCAGTTGTGTATGTGGCGGCGGATTCGGCATAAAGAGCAACTACCGAATCATTTTCCAATAAAGGATTAGTAGGGCGTTCATAACTATAGAGAGAAAAATTCTTCATGCGAGCAGATTCACCAATGACCAAGACACATACATCTTTTCTGTCTGAGCCGATGGAGGCATCCGGCAGCAATATCTCTTCGCGGTTTTTATTGTGTTCGCTATTGAAGAACCGAATGGTATTGACTGTATATGACCAGGGCATCAGCAGGCTACCTATGATAGTGGAGTTTTTGTCGATCCATGGCCAGTTAGCCATATTGACCAAAGCGATGAAAAGCACAATACCCAGAGAAGATTCTATATTTATGAAGAAACGTTTCCATTTTCCATAATCCAACCGCTGCAAGAATAGATAGATGCAAGGGATAGCACCAAGCAATATGATATATAGGAATATGGTCGGGGAGAAAAAAGCTGAAGCTTCGGAATAGCGGGTATTGAAGACGTTGCCCATCATTTTGCTTGTGATGTAGGCATCGTAGGTGTTAATAAAATATAGAGCTATAGAATTTGCAATAAACAGAAAAGCAAGAATGCATTTGCCAACAAATCTTCCGAGGAAAAGCACAAGATAATAGAAGAAGAAGTTAAGGAAAAGCATCAATAAAATAAGGCTTACAAAAATAAAAACTCCGTTTGCCCCGTGCTCCACATTTTCACCGACATATCTGAAGAATGGGAAATGATAGGCTACCAGTGTGAAAATGCTGAGAACAAGAGCTACAACTGTCAGTTTGACTTTATTTTTGAGGAAATTTAGTATGGCAGACATGATTTGTTAATGAAAGAGGATAAATAAAAGAGTGGTAGAAAATCAGAGGGAAGATGAGTTTCCTTGAGAATTGCGAAGGGATTTTCTTTTTCCTATCAACAGATAAAGGAGATAATAGTCGGCTGCACAGAGAATTAGAAGAACAATTAGATAGAGAATGGAAAGAGGGACATTCACTGTATGTTGAGGCTGCCTGAAGGGGGAGTCGCTTATAGAAGCGTCATATCTTGCAAAAGGGTTGGAATAAATCACTTCACCAGAAGGGAAATAGGCAGTGATGCGTGCATATGGATCGTGCGCTGACAAAGTATATCGAATGGTGTCGGTGTTGACAGTCAATGCCAGTGTCTTATGATCTTGACCAGTCACCTTTAGGCTGTCGGCAATTTGCGATACAGTCATGAACACTGTTTCATTATTGTCGAGGCCGATAGTTTTGACCATAGGTAAATTTCTGTTTGATGCATACTTAAGTTCCCAGTCGCCATTCCCGTAATCTGGTGTTCTCATTGAGTAGTATGCACCTGTCATAAGTACATTTTTCAGATCATCATATTTGGCAGAGGGTGTGGATAGGAAATTACTTCTTCTGGCGATCTTGTTGGAGCGGTCGGGGTAATGGAGGTCGTCGTTGGCAAGGCCAAAAGTATAGAGACCGTTGCTGAGCGACCAATCCCAAAATTCGTTTTCAGTTGTTTTACCAGTGTCAAGTTCGGTAATTTTGTAACCTTCAAGTTGCTGCATCTGGCTTTTGGGTAGGCAAAAAGTCCTGACAGGATGGTTTAATTGAATAAAATCGGCTTGTTCAGCCAATTTGTCGAGCATAAATTGCTTTTGGAAAGAAAATATAGGTGCGAGATTGTCGAAGTAATTGACCTGATTAGCTCCAAATACGAGTTTATGAAATTTGAGTATATTATATCCATGTTCGTAGACATTGACCTGGAGAGTTGAATCGTAGGGGTGCTTGGTAAGCTCATTATGATTAGAGAAAGTGACAATGTCATACCCGAGTTTGCGATAAGCCTCATCAGTCTCGGAGGGGGTGTATTTGCATTCATTCAAAGGACCTTTCACCCTTGTATGAGTATGGAAATTTGCACGTTTCCAATTTGGGACAGAATCAAGCAGCCTGTAAGGATTGAAAATATTCGGACCGGCGAATGGCTTTTGTTCGGGATAATCATAGACCAAGCTGACGCTAGTCGCGAATACGAAAAGCAATAATATAAGAATGATGGAGAGGAGTGATTTTCCAATTAAAGTAAAAACTTTTTTCATAAGTATTGCATATCAGCGTTTTAACGATGCAAAATTACAAATAAAAATTCAATTTGACAAATTTTGGCAGCAGAATATTTTTAGAAAATCCCCGATAAACTTTCTTTTTCTCAACTTAAAGTGATTGTATAATTATCATGATTTAAAATTCCGTAAAATCAGATGACCCTTATTAGTATCCCAGTTCCTTTAAAGCTTCTATTGCATCTTCATCACCTTTGGCTGCTGCTTTTTTATACCATCGTATGGCTTCACTTTCATTCATCGTTACCCCTATTCCTCCATCATACATCAATCCTACAAAATATTGAGCGTTTGTGTGTCCTTGTTTCGCTGCTTTCAACATCCATCTGAATGCTCCGTTATCGTTCTTTAACACCCCTTCGCCCTTATGGTACATGATTGCGAGTTTAAACTGGGCTTTATCATGTCCTTCAAGTGCAGCAAACACCAACCAATTGAATGCTTTCTCAAAGTTTTGCTCAACACCTTCCCCTTCATAATACATTAGTCCCAGTCTATATAATGCCTTAGCGTTTTTCTGGTTGGCTGCTTCAATAAACCACCTGTACGCCTCGTCATAATCTTGATCTATGACATCGTTACCGAAATAGTACATTTCTCCAAGATTGAACTGGCCGTCAGGATCATCGTGATATGCGGATCTCATATACCACAGTGCAGCCTCTCCTATATCTTGCTCGACACCCCAACCAATATAATACATGTCTCCGACGGCATTTTGAGCCGCCGCATTGTCTTGCTCGGCTGATTTCAAATACCATTTGAACGCTTCTTCATAATCATAATCTACTCCAAGCGCATTGTAGTACATATTTCCAAGTGCAAATTGCGCTATGTCATATCCTTCTTCCGCAGCCTTTAGAAACCATCCGAATGCTTCTCCATAATCATTTCTGTCGATGGCTTCAATCCCTTTATCTGTCATTTGAGAAGGTGTCAAGACTGATTGTCCGAAAGCCGGACTCACATATAAGGTCAGAATAAATATAGTCGTTAAAAGATAGTGTCTCATTAGTATAGTATTTAAATGATTATAACTAATCCTCTTTGTGGATATTTTGGTTAACGAGTGCAAGTTAATGAAAACATAGTTACTTTGCAAATAATCAGAGATAAAATTTGGAAAATGTGTTGTAAAACATATGTGAGAGTAAAAATTCGTAAGTCAGCATCCTCAGAATGCGCATCCGCTGGTAACTTTAACATTATATTATCTAAAAAGTTTCCTTTTGACCAGGTGGGACGCATGCGGAGCATGTTTACTACGTTGTTTGTCAACGTGCACCCGGGGGTGCAGGTAGTAAATGCTGTTGTTGCGCTATGGAAGAGCCGGGAGAAAGACGGGTCTGTTAAATAATGATTATATTCTTGTTGTAATCTATAAGAATCATATGCCATAAGAATTGGGATATAAAGGACCTCCTATAGAAAAGACTTCCTTAATTATACTCTTTAATTTAGGTGAATCCACATTACAGTTAATATCTGATCCACTGATGAACCTTTGGGCATCTCTATGACTTTTCCCGTAGGATCAATAGCGTTAACAGGATTATAGCCGCAATAAAGATACGGAGAAAGCCAATAGTATTTCTCGCATAGCGGGTCAACGGAAGTGAAATGCGGGACTGGCTGGAAATATCGTCTTGCTCCGAAGTCATACTCATTGAGTCCGTTGGCTGTAAGCAGTTCCTTACCTCCGAACTTGAAGGGCTGGCCGGAAGTCGGCTTTGTGCCGAGGTCTGCAATGATTCCTCCAATGGATAGTATGC
>CAMWQF010000236.1 GCA_947176285.1 uncultured Porphyromonadaceae bacterium | reverse complement strand
GTCAAAAATGGCACGACCTCCTTCATTAATAAATATCTTTATCAAGCAATTGTCATTTCTTTTTCGTCTTGATTTCTTGCAATCCATTTGGGAACTCTTCACTTGGCGGGATATTCTCCCATGACTCTATATCATTCGAATTAATGGTCATGCTTGCAGTGAGAAGTTTTCCATTTACACGATATGCCGGCAAACGATTGGCTTCATCACAATCACTTTCATTACATGGGCCAACAATCAGGGATAATTCTGTGTCTTTCAAAATAAGAGTTTCTGATTGTTTTTTCAACTTTATATCCACACGCCCTTCAGGATACTCATCAGATGGCCTTCGGACATCAATGGACTTTACTGTTTGCGGATCTAAACTTTTAATCATATCCCCGTCAGCCAAAACTCCATCTATATAAATCGGGACATCCTGGTTAGTATCTCCATCCAAACGCAATGTCCTATGCCGTTTTATCTCATCATTCTGAGAACTGCCATTTTCGTTCTTTACCGCTCCATATCCGACGACTATTATCTCATCAAGCATATCGCCGGAAAACCCTCGGAATTCATCCACACCATCCTCACTCACTTTATATGATGTTGACGAAATACGGAAATCCACCGGAAGAGCAAATTCTGACTTTGTCAGATTACCGTTACTTTTAGCCGGAACCCAATTAGGCATTTTCTTTACCACACGTATAGCCTCTTCATCACAATCAGGCCAAGAACTTTTCAAAATCCTGATGTTAGTGATCTTTCCATCTTTTTCAATTGTATAGCCAACAACAGTGCGACCTGAACGGTTTTCTTTCATGGCTGTCTCCGGATATCGCACATTATTGGCAAGATACTCCATCAATTTTACCACTCCCCCGGGAAATTCTGCGGCAGTCACCGTTGCGTCGGTGGGATCACTACTTTTTTCTATCTTTTCAACTGCCACCTCTTCTGAATTATTAATCAAAGAAGAATCTTCAAGGCTATCAAAGCCGGAAGCGACGGCGGGAATATTGACTACAGCCAAAGCCACGTCTACGGCTAAGGCAAGTGACAGGAGGCGCAGACGGCGACGACCGCTGCTTTTTTCTTTCTGCATCATGGCGATTCTATTTTTAAGTTTACTATGGTTTAGACTATTGACAACGGTATGGAAACGGTTGCCGACTGTTTTTCTGATGAGAAGCATCTGGTATTTCTTAGGATCGGCGCCGCTTTCTATAACTGCTGCATCTGCCTGATATTCATGAATGAGTTTCAGTTCATCGCGCATAAGCCATGCAGCGGGATTATACCAAAGCACCACACATACTGCTTGAGCAAAAATAAGATCGAGATAATGATGACATCTGATATGAGCCAGTTCATGCGCCGTCACGGAGCCGCGGACTGTCTCATAATCTACAGCACTCATCACGATATGATTTCCGAAACTGAAAGGTGCTGTATCATTACCGGGCATCACAACAAGCGTATAACCTTCCTTTCGGAAAAAAGTTCCTTTGCGAATATAGAAGAAAAGTCTTGCAGTTGAGAATATTGTCTTCGACAAGACAACTAAAGCACCTATCAAATATATCCACAATAGAATCTGAGTGAGAACAGAAGTATCCTCTTCTACTATTGCGACTGCATTCATGGGCATCTCCCCTATTGCAATTATCGGGGTAGCGACAGCATGTTGTGATTCCGGCAGACTCCAGTCAAGACGGCTCAAGGGCCAAACGACAAACGACACCACATAGCATCCGAGCAGAATAATTCTATTGAGCGATATCTGCTTTTCCCCTGAAATGAACAGTCTGTAGACGAGATAGAGCATCAGCAGGAACACTCCGGAATAGAGGGTATATGCGAGGAAAGATCCCATAGTCGTCATTTCTTTTCTCGTTTCTCTACCATGTCAATTATCTCGCGAAGTTCTTCTACAGATATCTTCTCTTGGTCGACAAGGGCTGACACCACAGAACGATAACTGTTGTTAAAATAGTTCTTCACAAGGCGTGCCAAGCTGCTCCCGCTTATATCGCTGCTTTCAACCAACGCTCCGTAAGTGTAGGCACCATTACGTTCCCCCACGTGAGCGACAAATCCCTTATCGCAAAGAATCCTGACTGTAGTAGAGACAGTATTAAAATGCGGTTTGGGGTCCGGATATGTGGCAAGCAATTCCCTGATAGTCTGCGGTCCTTCACTCCAGAGACGCTCCATGACTTCCGCCTCCTTCTCTGTAAGTTTCTTTGGCTGTTTCTTCATAATTATAACTTAAGTTTTAGTTGACGATGCAAAGTTAATAACTAAAATTTTAATTTGCAAATTTTCTCACCTAAAACTTTAGTTAATCGTAAAAGAAATTTTATTTTTTATAATTTGATAAAATTTATTAACTTTGCAAAAAATATAGTTTTAGATGTTCAAGACATTAGAAATTAAAAATTTACGTGGAATAAAATTTGCCAAAATAGAAGGGTTAAGCCATATCAACCTTTTTTTTGGCAAAAACAACTGTGGAAAATCAACTGTGCTGGAAGCCTTGTTTTTAATTTCCGGTCAGTCAAATCCCACACTTCCTCTATCCATAAATTCGATGAGAAACTATTCCAAGTTTGCCGAAGACGATCTAAATATGGAATTTTACAACCTTAATCCTGAGAATAAAATCTCAGTTACAGTCACCGGCGATGAGAAGAGACACCTTGAAATATCTCTGATAAAATCTCACAGCAATACTGTAGATCTTGACTCCCTTGGAAATGGGTCCTCTGAAAATGCAGCAAAAAGATATGGCTTAAAATTAGAATATTCTATCGAAGATCGTCATTTTTCATCAGATTTCATACTACAGGAAGGAAATCTAAAAAACGGAAAGTCAAATATAGATCAAAGATACAAAGAAAGTATCTTTTCCCAATACATACCTTCTACTAACTTTAATGGTTCACTTAATGAAGAATTTGCAAAAATAGTCGCGAACAAGAAGGAATCATCCATCCTCGCCACTTTAAAAGCAATAGATGCCAATATCAGAGACATACAGTTGGTAGGAGATGAGATATTAGTAGACATAGGTGCTGAGCAGAGACTCCCAATCAATATGACAGGAGATGGACTCCGTAAACTTCTTATGATAATAATCTCTATTTTTCGTTGCAGAAACGGCATTTTACTAATTGATGAAATAGACAATGGTCTTCATTTCTCTGCAATGAAAGTGCTATGGAAAGCCATACTTAAAGCAGCAAGGGACAACAATGTGCAATTATTCGCCACCACGCACAACATAGACTCATTAAAAGGACTGGGCAACATACTGGATGAAGAGGATTATTCTTCCTACCGGAGTGAAATCAGCGCGATTAAACTTATTAAAAGTAATGAGGGAATAGTCTCTGACTTGAAATACGACTATCAAAGTTTCAGTTATTCCATTAATCAAGAATTAGAAATGAGATGATCAGGATATATATTGAATCTAAGAATAAGTCTACTCCGGAATACAAATTCATCGATACTTTATTGCACAGTATGGAGATTGATGCTTCATTGTATGAGATTATCCCATTGAATGGGAAAGATACTCTTCATCTTGCCAAAAATCAATTTCTGCAAAACACAGCAGAAGGAGGCCGAAATCTTATTGTATTCGATGCAGACTCCGAAGAAAATCTTGGGGGATATGACCGACGGAAAGAAGAGATTGAGACTCAACTTCAAGAACTTGAAATAAAGGCAGATATTTTCCTATGGCCCAATGATCAAGATGATGGAGATTTTGAAACATTACTTGAAAGCATAGCCCGAAAAGATCTTCACAGTCAGTTTTTCGATTGTTTCAACGATTATGAAGCATGTTTGGGAAGAGAATATCTCAAACCAAACAGAAAAGGGAAACTCCATACGTATGTAACTTCCATGAATCTAAACAACAGTCAACGTAGAAACATCGGCTCAGGAGATTGGCTTTTTAAAGATAAAAAACTATGGGATATGGACTCTCCTTCGCTCAACCAAATTAAAGAGTTCCTCAACTCCAATATTTAAGTATTTTTATAAATATCTCGCTGATATTAATTAGGGCTTGCTGAATTGATATTACTATGTTGTACAAGATATGAAAATCAATTCAGCAAACCCTAATTAAAGTAATTCTTATTTGGATTACAAATTTATCTCGCGCCAATCAGCTTTGTCACTGGAGGCGCTGACGGTCGGGGTTTGGATCTTGCCTTCTACCACTGATGTACGTTTTACATTGTCAGTCACATACTCCACAAGATCTCCGAGAATGATCTGTCCTCTCGACTCTTTCAGTTTCTTAAGTAGGAAATATGTGAAGAGCCCATGTTGCTTATCCTTATAAGGAAGAGCCGATTCCACTCCTTGTGAGGCAGAGAAGATCACAAGATTCCCTTTTGGCGCAACTGCCTTCGGCTTCATGGCGACGCCTCTTGACGCATAAAGTGCCTTTCCTTCTCGTCCGGTACCACTGAAGCAAGCATCAAGCAGAAGAGTTACATTCGATGCCTTCAATTCACTTAAGGATTCAACCACTTCCTGAAGGGAAATACCGGTATTGACGTTTTCCGCATAACCATCTACAGGCAATAAATAAGCATTAGAAGATCCTTCTTCCGGCACACCATGTCCGGCATAATATACTATAACAGAAGCCTCGCCACCAAATGCAGAACATATATCAGACATGCGTTTCAACTGATAACGCATATCATTCAATGACGCATCTGCGACAAAAGAAATATTCTTAGCCGGAATACCGAGAGTTTTCTTACAATACTTATGCATCATCTCTCCGTCGTTCAACGCGAATGTGACAGGATCAACACGGGTATAGTTCTCATTGGCAATTATGAATGCAAAGGTCTTATCTCTCCTTACT
>CAMWQF010000235.1 GCA_947176285.1 uncultured Porphyromonadaceae bacterium | reverse complement strand
ATTATTATAGTTATCAATAGAAGTGCGGAGGGGCTTGCCCTCCAGGGCAGCCCCTCCGCATCCCTCACTTCCCTGCTTCTATTCGGGATCAAAATTCGACCTCTCCGCCCTCTCCGCCCTGTCCGACTTGTCTGACCTGTCCGACCCGTCCGACAACGAATTATGCATTATGCATTATGAATTTTCTATAAATGTGCATTATGAATTACATTAAGTCACATATACTAGCACTAACCGTCCTATTACTGTCAGGGATGGCAGCCACTTCCTGCTCCATGGTGGAGGAGGACCGCGCTGACTGCCCCACCGGCCTATTCATCCGTTTCATTTACGATTACAACACATACAAGTCTGCCGATATATTCAAAGACCAGGTAAACCATGTCCAGGTCTATATCTTCGATGAGAAAGGTCAGCTCGCCGCACAACGCTCTGTGAGCAACACCACCACAGACGTTCCACTCTCACGCTACGGCTACACGATGCATTTCACCCCCGAGGAACTCCCGACGGGCCACAGCTACCGCATCCAGGCAGTCGCCATGCAGCGCGACTGGAACGACGCCCTCTCCACGATCGGCGCCAAATACCGCCACTCGGCATCCCCCACAGACCACTCCGAGAGCCTCACAGTGTCTCTCGACCACGATAACAACCTCATTGCCGGCACACAGCAGTATGCCGTGAGCAACGCCGCTCCCCTCGACACCCTATGGCACACCCTCAAGGTGATAGCCCACGACCCCACCGACACCGGCATTGTCCCCGACATGGACAGGACCCGCAAGCCCTACTCCATCTATCCCATCGAAGACCAGATGGTTAAGTTGGAGAAGGAAAAGGCTACGTATGCCACAGTGTCGCTCATCCGCGACACCAAGCAGCTCAGCCTCACGCTCCACCATGTGGATGACCCCACAACCGTCAACGCCGCCGACTACGAGGTGAGGATTGTGGACAACAACGCCCACGTGGCGCACGACAACACCGTGCTGACCCATGACTCTGTTCGCTACACCCCCTACGCCTCCTGGACCACCCGACAACTAGACAACGGCAAGGTGGAGATAGAGCAAGTGCATGTCGGGAATCCGGGACAGTATCATGCCCCCGGCATAGCGGAGACCCGCGACTTGGGGGAGGAGACTTCCCCGAAAGTGACGGAGCGCATAGCGCACTACAACATCATGTTCAACCGCCTGATGCTCGATGACCAGGATGTCAAGAACAATGCCTCCCTGGAGATCTACAACAAGACCACAGGAGAAACAGTGGGGACATTCAATCTCCCTCATTATCTGTCAGTAGGTAGGCAAGCCTACGACATATGGAACTACGGACATCAGGAATATCTTGACCGCGAACACGACTATAAGCTCAACCTCTTCCTGAAGGGTGGCAAATGGTATGAAATAGAAGTCGAAATCCACGTCCTCTCCTGGGCAAGACGCTTCCAAAGAATCGAATTTAAATAAATGAAAAAGAAACTCGACATATTGAAATGGCTCCTGCCACTCGTCGTGCTGCTGGCTACCGCCTGCGGCCACGACGACCTCGTCCTTCCCGACGAGTACCAAGAGGAGTCTCCGACTCCATATGTCGAGATCCGCATAGCAGTACCTCTCGCCAATCCCTACGGCACCCGCGCCAACCCCATGGGCGGCGAGGAAGGAAACGGCAGAGAACCGGGTATCCTTCATGAAGATGACATCCATGACATCAATGTCATATTCTTTAAAAGTGTTGACGGATTAAATTGCAGCGACGATACTGAGATTATTGAGCACATCTATTATAATCTTGACAATTTAGATGATGGGAATAATACTCCGCCAATGGAAGGCACCGAAATGATTGAAGGTAAGGTATTGCCTAACTCCACTAACACATATTATGGAATAGGATATGTCAGCCTGAAATTCAAATGTACGGAAGAAATGTTAAATCAAGCAAAAGATCTTAATTTTGCCGCATTTGCCAATGCAGGACCTATTGACCCTCTTAAAGACAAAACAATGAAAGAGGTTCGTGAGCAGATTCTATCTTATAGGGAAGACAAATCATGGAATACTACTGCCGACGCTTTCTCAAAAAATGCCAAAGACATGAATTATTTCTTGATGTCGACAGCATATACAAATGAGTATTACTATGGAGGACAGTCAACAGGCACAAATAAATTTGAGGTTTCTTCTGATGGTAAAGAATGTAAGGGCATTACAACCATGCAGCGACTTTATGCACGTCTTGACTTGCTTTACAATAGAAACCAGTTTAAGACTATTGATGGAAGTCAGGAACTGGATTATCAAATTAAGGATAAGAATGAAGCAACGCTTAATCACCATGTCTTTATCACCAATGTACTTCCCGTGAATGTGATGCAGACTCCTTCTTATCTTTTTAAGAAAGTGACGAATACACCAGATGACGAATGGCTTACAAACAAAGCATTCTGGAATAAGACTTCATTGAAAGATGTGAAAAGTTTCACTTGGGGCGGAAGAGAAAATCCCGATGCAACAATCACAGCAGTTGACAATTCCAATGATCGTCCTAAAAATTACGTCATGGAGCGCCATACCTTGGATAAGATAACAGTTACTGAGATAAGTAAAATGACTAAAGCGGATTCCACGGCCTATGCTGATGGAACGCTCAGAGACTGGTATGGCAATACGAGAGCATCAAAAATTAAAAGTAAAGCAGCTGCTGATCAGGGATATTCTATATATAATGAAGCCAACGGAAAGTTGACAGGATATTATCATGGGAAACCGGCTTCATCAAACACTTCCGACTATGATAGCGAACAAATAGCGATCATAAGCTACGCCAACGAGAATACTCATCCCACTGACTGCTTCCACAGCAACTACCTCACCGGCATGGCATTCCGCGCTGTCTATGTCCCGGAAAAAATATATAAGGAGTTCTCTGAGAATACTACGAAGGATGAGAATGACAAAGTAACATATGAATTAGTTCCAGTCGCTGACAATGAGTCAATTGGAGATAGCATATATCGCTATTCTCCGACTGCAGCAGCTTTGGAGGAAGCCAAAAGCCGCTATTTTACCACCAGAAGTATAGCTGAAGATTATGCTAAGAAAAACCCCGGTGATATTGCAGTCATCACAAGTTATAAAACTGAAAAGCACGATGGCAAATGGGGATTCGTATGCTATTACAATCTTTGGCTTCGCCATTACAATGATGTGAATGACACCAACAAATCAGATCCGCATGAGCATCTGCCTATGGAATATGCCACTGTCCGCAACAACATATATCGCGTATCTGTTGACTTCAGCGGTCCAGGCGACCCCGAACCAACAATGCGCGAACCGGACACGATGAAAGCCCGCATCTACGTCCGCAAGTGGAACTACCGAGAAGAAGATGAAATCATCTTTTAGCCCCCTAACCCCCTAAAGGGGGAAGGGCAGAGTCCAGAGTCCAGAGTCCAGATGCCAGAGCCCGGAGACCAGAGTCAAACAAAGTAGTGAGCATGCTCCGCATGCGTCGCAACAGGTCAAAAGGAAACTAAGACCGAAGCAAAAAATCAGGTCGGAGACCTGATGATAATGCAAAAACCCCAGACTTCAGTCTGGGGCAACAAAGACAAAAACACTGTAGCCTCGGAGAGGCGCTTTATGATAATAGAAAAGTAAACAATGACAACAACATATACCCATCCCCACCGAGTCTCCCACATCCCTGCAATGCGGAGCGAAGCGAGCGAGCCTCAGCGCACTTTGCTTCCTAAAGCAGCAGCATTTTTTCGCTCAGCGAGCCCTTTGCACCTCTGCGCGAAATTTTTGCTGTGTGTCTTTATGCTAATTTCGCTTGCCGCTTGCAGCGACCAAAACGGCAAGGACGACCCGGACAACCCCGGTTTCGAAGAAGGCATTCCCACCGAAGTAACCATCACCCTCTCCGCCCGCTCCGGCAACGCCCAGACCCGCGCAGATAGAGATGGAGTAGACAAAGACCCGACATCCACTATAGAACTAATCCATAACTGGTGGATTGTTTTCATTGATAATAGTAAGAAAATAGTAAAGATTATCAAAGACACAGATACAGATGTCTATGATAAAGTTACCTCTACGTCAGTCAATATATCCGGAGGTTACGAAGCCGAAACATTCCGCACGATCATACCGTCCGGAACTTATCGCATCTACGCCTTTGCTAACATCCCATTTGATGAAGAAATTTATAAAAAAATATTTGAAGACTCAAAAAAGTTTTCTGGCGGCCAACTCAAAAACGTACATATAAATGACTTTGTCCAAACCGCATTTAAAGGGAATGTTAATTCTGAGAATGACGGTATGCAGTGGCCTGCAACATATGAAGGTAAAGACAATTATATCCCAATGACTCAAATCCTAAAAGATAAAGTCATAAGCAATACAGTAGAGGAAGCATTCAACATTGAGGTTGTCCGTACTGTAGCAAAGGTTGAATTTACCTTCACCAACCCCTCAGATGACGCAATTACTATTAAGGAACTGCGTTTCAGTCCAATTAGCAAAGGAGAAAAAATCTCTATTGTTCCCAATAATGATTCTGTTGGATTTGCGCCCAACACTAAACTCATTACAGATAAAGTGGAAACAGGAAATTTAACTTTTGATCTTGGATCAAAAATACTTACTACCAATCAAGATCACTCCTTCAGTTTCTATTGCAATGAATCTCTACCTCATGATGAAAAGAAATACGCTGATAATGCGGACCAATATGATAAGTCAAAAAACTTCACTGATTTATACACCCAGCACTTTACGATTGATTTGAAGATTGATAGGAATGGGGTAGAGGAAACAAAAACCTTGTATACTTCCAAAATCACCTACATCAACCGTAACGACTGGATTCACATCCCCATCAAGTTCAACG
>CAMWQF010000234.1 GCA_947176285.1 uncultured Porphyromonadaceae bacterium | reverse complement strand
TCACTATGCGCCACAATGGCCGTTTCCTACCCCCAATGTCTGGCACCATGATAGTCCCCTGGCCCGAATACAAAGCCTACCTCATCTCCCTTATGATAGAGGTGGCATCAAAATAGTCACAAGCCGCTTTCTTATTCAAATTCTTGTCTCAATCTTCCACCCTTCGATGCACCGGGTCTTTGACGAGAAGTTTACTCCAATTCTTATGATTTGGCGACCATCCATCTGATATTTACGGTCGTATTGCTTATTTTCTATCTGCTCAAGTGCTTCTTCGGCAGAGCCGTCGTATTTTAGTTCTATTACGTATATATAGTCTTCGGTCTTAACTGTAATGTCGATACTCCCATCAGATGTGGCTGATTCTGTCTCCGTCTCCAATCCGATTAAGTCCATCAAAAGATAAAATGCGTTATGGAAATTGTTTTCATTATCCATTTTCATTTTGAAGTGGACCCCGGCAAAATATGCCTGTATGCACTTCATGGCATTGTCTGCCTCCCCTAAGATGAAATACATCACAACGTCAGACACGAGCTTCTTCACCTCTTCATCCGACCGGCATTTTACATAATATGGAAGAAGAACCCTGAAAAGTCCATCCTTCACCTCATTGTTAGGAATTCCAAGTTTATACCTCTTTATTTTTTGATTATAACTTTTAATGGTAAGATAACCTGTCTGATACAATAGAGCCAGAGGTTGAGGTGTCAGCAAGTCAAGACCTTTCAGGTCATCGTCGGTGCAGTAACTGTCAAACATAGACTTCAGATCCGCATGTACCATTTTGAGTGTCTCGGCTACGATTCTGGGTAATCCGGTGTCGTTCCAGTAATTGGCGATTCTGGAATAACTCATTGAATTCAAAAGTGACCATGGATTGTAGATATCGCTTCCATTTTCGGAGAATCGATAGCCGTCATAGTTACGTTTAAGTTCTTGACAAACTTCCTCACTGCTGACCCCGTTTTTTTCAGCAAGTTTGTTGATACCTGGTTTCAAGTTTTCAAGCATCTCGCTTTCTGTTATACCGCAAATATCAGCATATTCATCTTCAAAAGTAATATCGCTGATATTATTGAGGTCAGAAAATACACTTAACTTGCTGAAACGGCTTACCCCCGTCAGGAATACCAACTGTATATGCTCAGCAGAACTCTTAAAGTTGGAATATATGGAGGAAAGTTTACTTCGGTAATGCTCAATATTTTCCTTGTTGTTGATATTGGCAACAAGGGGTTTGTCATATTCATCTACAAGAATTACAACTTGCCTTCCTGTCTTCAAGTGGGCGGTTTCTATTATATTTTGAAGCCTAGTTGCTAATGAATCGGCAATCTCCTTGACCTCATATTTATTTTCCCATTTCTTAAAGATGTTGTCAAGCAAACTGTCAAGATGTCCACGTTCTGAATAACTATCTGTATTCAGATCTAGTCGTAACACAGGGTAAGATTCCCAATTCCAATCGACAGAGTCGATGAAAAGCCCCTTGAAAAGTTCCCTTTCCCCCTCAAAGAAACATTGAAGTGTAGACAAGAAGAGGCTTTTGCCAAACCTTCGTGGCCTGGCAAGGAAGAAATATTGTCCCCCATGCAATATCTTTTCGATATACTTTGTTTTATCGATGTATAAATAGTCAAGATTTCTTAAAGTCCTGAAATCTTGCTGGCCAATTGGATATTTTATCTTCCTAACTTCCATATTTCATTAATTTCTTGCAAATATAACACTTTTCCTTCTCACATCCAAATTTACTTCCTCTATGGCATGCTCCGCATGCGTCCCTCAGAGTCAAACAAAGTAAGCAAGCATGCTCCGCATGCGTCCCGCAGAGTCAAATAAAGTAAGCAAGCATGCTCCGCATGCGTCCCCAGAGTCAAATAGCAACCTCAATTGATCATTATAATTGATAATTGAACACTGTAAAAACCTACCCGTTCTGATATTACTTAGCCATAGTAGGATTTTGTGAGTATGAATTTTTTTCGTACCTTTGCATCATCCTTGCCTTTGGCTGCAAATCCTATGGCAGGAACAACGTATTAACCCGGAAGAATCCCGATAATGAAAAAGATCGCTATACTTGGAGCCGGCAACATGGGCTCAGCTGTCGCTGAGTCGTTGAAAGGCTCAGAATATGAAATCTCATGTACTGCCGCTTCGCAGCGTACACTTGACCGTATAAAGGCATCTATGCCGGAAGTGAATGTGACTCTTTCCAATCAAGAGGCTGTTAAGGATGCAGAAATCGTAATCTTGGCTGTTAAGCCATATCTTGCCGAGACAGTATGTGCTGAAATTGAAGAACTACTGAAAGAAGGTACTATTGTCATCTCTCTGATTGCCGGTGTGGATTTCTTTAAGTTAGGGCAATATCTGAATGCGAAGTCCGAGTATTATTCAGGAGATAAACTTCTTCATCTTGTAAGAGTAATACCCAATACTGCAATCAAATACGAGAAAAGCGTTACATTCATTGCTTATGCCGACGGTATGCCTGTCGACGCTAAATCGGAGACAGAGAAGATATTCTCACTTTCAGGAAAAGTATTCGTTGTGCCTGAAGACAAGATGGCTGCTTGCACATCCTTAGCATCTTGTGGTATCGCTTATTTCCTTCGGTTCATTCGTGCTGCAGTGGAAGGCGCAGTTGAAATCGGTCTGAAACCTGACTTTGCCACAGAAGTTGCTGCCCTCACAGCAGAGGGGGCTGCAGCATTACTCGCCGACGGATCTCATCCCGAAGTAGAAATAGACAAAGTGACCACCCCTGGCGGCTTGACCATACGCGGACTCAACGCTCTCGAAGCGCATGGCTTTAACGCAGCCATAATCGCTGCTCTCAAAGCATCTACTCCATGTTAAGATTGCGGTAGTCTCTTAAATATTGCCAGAGCCCGTAAAGTCCGCAAATGCCTCCAATTATTGCTCCGCCAACAATGCCATCGGTGTCTCTGATCCCGGATCGGCTAATGGCATAAAGGAAATATGCTATCCATGGTATTGCCACAAATGAGCCTAATATAATATATAAAATATGACATTTTTTATAGTGTTTAGCCATTGACGAAACTTGTGTTATAGGCATGATAAGAGGATTGATCTTCCCAACTCCTCGCCATAACAAATATTGCGCATATGCGTTCGCCAACATCACAAATGCGAATGTAATTGCCACCGATAATCTGTACTCCTCGCGAAGCGATGGCATAAAGAAAATGAGTATGGTAAATATGATTGCGCCGACAATTGAGAAATCACATGCTTTCCTATAGCGATCTTGTAGCCTTTCGAGTGACGTTTTCATATTATTAAAGTTATCAGGATCGCATGGTCGCATATCAATTCCAAGTGCTTTCCCCATTTCTATCCAAGCCTGTTTCATCTGCTTGATATCATAATTTTCTGCATTCATATCAGTCCCTCCTTCTTATAAATATTGGTGATTTTATCTTTGATTCTTCTTATTTTTGTTGCTATTGTATTTCGGTTCAATCCCATAGCATACCCAATTTCGTCATAACTTAATTCATCGAGCCACATCATAATGATTGCTTTCTCTTGTTGGCTAAGCATATTGATCACACTATGCAGATATTCGATTGACTCTTTGTCTGCATCATCACAATCTATCAATCCATAAAGTCCATCAAGAGATTCGTGTTGATGTCTGGAATGCTTTCTTATGGTCGACAGGCAAGAATTGACAGTGACGCGATATATCCATGTTTTTGAAGAAGACTCGCCTCGAAAACTATGCATCCCTCTCCAAATATTGATGAGTGCGTCTTGACGTAAATCTTCAAATTCTGCAACAGAAGAGGAATATGAAAAGCATATCCTTGATATAGTGGCATTCTCCAAGGAAATCAGATTCTTAAACTCACGTTCAAGAGCATAAGAAGAATTATATTTCTCATTTTTAGATAATGCCGCGAATCGCAAGAGTCGATTCCACAGAAATCGAATCCAAAGTTCCGGCGGAATGGTAATTGGAGGATATTTTAGAGTTTCTGAAGTCATTTGCTATTGTAATTTTATTTGTATAGACTCCTCCACTCTCAAAATAGTTTCAATAATCGAGATTTTCAGATGAAAAATTTTTTATTTGCATATTGCGTACAGCAAAAACAATTCAAAAAGTCAAATGCTTTCTGTTTGGGTCCTCTTTGAGGTTGCAAGTAGTATTTTCGTTTAGAAGTAGTGAGTGATAGAGACTGAGACTCGGTTGTCTCTGAGACTCAGATGATCCTTGTAGATATCAGTGATGCCCATACTGGCTTCGACACAAATAGTGGCAATGTCAAAGTCCGCGCCAAGACCAATTTTCCATGCGCAGTCCCAAGGCTTCATAAAACCGTTTTTGCCGAAAAGTGTAAACTCATCCCCATCTAATAACGCTTTGTTTTTGATGCGTACTGATCCCGAAAATGCGTAACTAAGTTCCGGCCCCGTATAGACTCGCATCGGCAGATTGTCAAAAAGATTATATGAGTAGCCGATCACTACTGGTATTCTTACACCTAATTTATAGAGTGATGGATCCTCCTCACTTCTTTTCCCGTCTGATATTATTAGATCCTTATATGCATAGGTGTCGTAGAATAGAGAGACTCCCGGCTCAAGGTATACACAGTCGCTTATCCAATATGAATAGACAGCCCCCACAGTTGCCCCATATCCGGTACGGAATAAGTCAAGTTTCTCGCCATTGAGTCTTCCTCCAAGTTTACTGGGAATGTTGATGTCGAAGGCGGCGCGGATACCCCATCCTGTGTCTCTTTGGGCATAGGAAGAGATGGCAAAGATCAGAATTGCTAAAGTTATGATGGCTTTCTTCATGGCGATACTCTGGTATTTGATTGTTTGATTTATTAATCCGATAACGATATGGAGTTTGTGAATATTGTTTAAGAT
>CAMWQF010000233.1 GCA_947176285.1 uncultured Porphyromonadaceae bacterium | reverse complement strand
CAATATGATCATGTTGTATAGAGGTCTTCTTTTTCAGAATGAAGGCTTCTATACTATTTAGATTTAATACTCAATATGAAAAGGAAATTAGTAAAAAGTAGAGCGATTATCTTGATATGGATAATAGCGATTGTGACTGGAATGGGGGCTTATGCGCAGTCGATCGTTCCACAGAAGGATGAGAAAAAGGGCCTTTGGGGCTACGTGTCGAAATCTGACGGGAAATGGGTCGTAAAACCCAAATTCGATGAGGCTACCGAACTGACTGCAAGTCCTAACGGACAATTGCGTGGTACAGTTACTCTGAAAGACAAAAAAGGTTTTATCGATGACTCCGGAAAGATTCTCGGAGCGGGTATCATATTCGAGGAAATCACACCGATGCAGGGCGATGCCATGTTTGTAAAGGTCAAAGGCAAGACCGGCGTGGCAGACTATAGTGGAGTCTATAAGGTAAAACCGGAAGCGGAGAATGTAGAGCAACTTGGTGATGAAGGATGGATTGTGACTATGAAGGGAAAGAAGGGCCTCCTTAAAAATGATGGTACATGGCTTGTGCAACCTCTCTATACCGGCATTGATGCCTCTGTACCGGGATATTTTATCATTAAATCTGGAGAAAAGGCAGGGCTATTAAAGCGCGACGGATCTTCTATCGTCGAACCCAAAGATTACACTGGGTTTAAGCCTTATAATAATAAGTATTGGTTGGTGGATAAAAAAGGTAAGAAAGGTCTGATAGAAACTGCTTCTGGTAAAATTTTTATTACACCGGATTATGATGGACTGGTAGGTTTATACCTGAATGAAAAGGCTAATATATTTACAAAAGGTAATAAGATTCATATTCTTAACGAATATGGAAAACGAAAAGCAAGTTTCTCATATAGTGGAGATATAAAAATTACAGAAATGCCTAATAGAAAATACCTGTTTGTAAATTCGTCTGGTAAAGGAGCGCATATTTATCTGTGTGATTATAATAAAGCTTATCCAATAACGTATAAATCTGACAAATTTCATGGTTTTGATCGTCTTGAAATTGATTATGCTCCATATCATTATTATTATTCTGAAGATAAAGAGGCCCTTAAGCCTTATATAGGTCACGTGAAGTATTATTCACCGGATGGACGCAATGATTATTATTCGGGAGGTGATATAAATGATTATTTGTATTATATGCGTGGTCGAAATGGTCGTGACGATTTGTATTTAGTTGGAGATAACAAATGTCTTGGAGAGATTGATGGTGAATTCAATGGATCGAAAAATGCTTTTAATAAGCTTGTTTCTGGTCAATATGTAGATAGCGAGGGCAATTTATATGAGCCCATTATCGTTGATGGTAATGTGGTTGCGTTAAGAAATCTAATGACTGGAAAATATTCGATAGTAAAAAAAATTAATGGACTATTAGAAAAACAAGGAGGTATATTGTATGATGAATTGATTACAAATAATAGTTTTTACCCGCGTGGATTTGTAGGTAAGACAGGTAATAAAGCCTATTGGTTAAGTCCAAGTGGTAGAATAGAAGCTGAGTTTAGTAAAGACTCTACTGTACAAGTCGATTCTTTTACAATAATGGATATTAATGGCAAATTTGGAATAAAGAAAGATGGTAAAATCATTCTTGAGCCAAATTATGATTCAATTACTAATGTCGAATTTTATGATATAGATGATGACCGACCATACGATACTAAATATAGGATGGTGAAAAAAGGCGACAAAGTTGGCCTATTTGACGAAGATAAAGCAAAAATAGTGATCCCGTTGGAAAGAGGGTACTCCAATATTTGTGGAGAAAAGTGGAATTATAAGGCAACGAATCGTTTCGAAGATTCAGATCTTATCTGTGTATTTACAGGAGATAAGGAAAATCCTGCAGTTGGAGTATGGAATTTGAAACTTGGAAAAGAGGTGCTGAAACCCTCTGCAGATAATAAAATTGAATATCTGCCTAAGGGATATAAAGGTTATTACAATAATAACGTGGCCTATTCACCTGCCGGCAGTAAGCTGAATCTTTCTCCTGCAATAGATGTTTATCAGGCGGAATGGGGGAATGGCTCTCCGTATTTCTTCACAAAAATGGTTGGACTTGAAGGACGAACTATTGATTTTTATATAACTGCGTATGCACCTAATGGCTCGGTATATAAGGATCGGTCTGGTCAGAAATGTATATATAAATTTTCACAGTCGGAAACGCCTAATTCTCAAATAGAGTATGGACCTAAAGTTGTGCATTATGCTGAAGGAGATGTGTATCTTAAGCCATTCTCAAGCATTACGATAAAGTATGTGCTGTCTGCAAAGGATGCTAAAACCGGGGCTTCTATACCCGTCAAAGGTGAAAAGTCTATTTCTATGACATTTTCCCGTGATTGGTGATAGCAATAATTTATTATAATATTAAGGATGAAAGAGAGTAAAGCCTGATACAGCTTCACTCTCTTTTTTCAACAATAGTATTCAAGCCTTAAGCACATAAGCCCAAAAGCGACAAAAGAAAAATATGTGTCTTATGTGCTTCTGTCTAAAATACTCACCCCTGATTTGCGTCCGCAGACGTAGACGCCCGGGCGGGCGTCGCCATGAACGAGGTTGTCAAGGTATAGCGGCTCTCCTGACACTATCAGGGCGCAACTGAAGGTATCGCCCGGTGCCAGCCGCGTGCCTTCCGATGCTATGACTCGCCATTTCCTGTTTCCGAGATATTCAATCTCGCATGCCCTTGATGGCGGCCACGTCAGTCTGATGCGATCGCCTATATTCATGTCTCTGTCGGCACTGACGACATTGGTTCCCACTGTTCCGCTTTCTATCTCGGGGGTGTTGCCCGAAGAAAAATCTTCGAAATCATGCCATCCGCAATATACGGCAAGGACATCAAGAGTAGTTCGCCTTGGCCTCATCGGCTCGTTAAGATATCCCCAAATGCGTTTCAGGGTTGTCGGACTGAGCATTTTCCCGGTCCGTTGGAATATGTTGTCTGCAAGAGCTTCAAACTGAAGAGGTGTCAATACGCTATTGCCGTAAGCCTCTTCCACGCGGCTACAGAGCTCCTTCAGCTGTTCTGATGATATGTCGGGAATATTCTTTTTGTCCATTTTTCCTGATATTTTGGCAGCTTTACGGTATAATACTGCACCATGTCGAGGCGCACCTTCTCCCGGTCGTTTGGCGTAAGTCCGGATGTTTCGGTAGATTTGCTGAAGCAGTCGGCAATTTGAAACAGCTCATTGTTCATACGGCTCCATGCTTTTGCGTAATCTTCATGATCTTCCGGTGTGAATCTTGAAAATACATACCGGTCATATCTGTCTAAAGTATTGTCAATTTGTCTATGTCCTTCCTTAAAGGCGTTCTCAACTGATTGGTTGTATTCCTCTATGCTCTGTAATGCTTTTTCCGCCTTTTTCATCCTGTTGCTCACTATATTCAGGGAATCTGACAGTTCTGCCACCAACCGGGCGTTGTTACTGTTTTCCTCTGTTATGTTCGCTACTTGCTTTTCTGAGAATTCAGATGCTTCGCTAAGAGTCTTTATATGTATCGCTGCAAACAATACGAGCGTGGTGATAAATAGCGATATTACTGAAACCGCTATTTTCTTTGGCTTTCTGTCATGGCTGTCAAGAGCTTTCAGAAGTGCCCCTGCATCTTTGGGACGCCGCTCGACCGATCCTATACATTTTCTCGCGATGCTGCCATATTCCCGGCATAGCTCAAGCATTATGACTCCGAGACTGTAGACGTCGTCAGACGTTTCAGCCCCTCCTGATAGTCTTTGCTCCGGCGATATAAACCCTTCCGTGCCTGCCGGCTGTTTGATCTCGGCATAGTCATCTGTGTCCGCAAGTCCGAAGTCAATAAGAACCGCTTCACCTCCCGCTTCACGCACCATGATGTTGGATGGCTTGAGATCGCGGTGCACCACGCCCTTGCCGTGCAGATAAGCCGTCGCCTTTATAATCTCGCGCATTATTCGTCGCTTGTCAGGCTTTGACAGAGCGTCCTTGCGTATGAGTTCTGCGAGGGTCTTCCCATCTACCCATTCCTCGACAATGCACAGTCCGAGCCCTTCTATCTCCTCCAGTGCTACCGCTTGCGCCACTGCCGGATTGAGGAGACGCGAATGAATCTCAAATTCCTTCATCAACCGCCTGCGCATCAATGTGCTTCCCTGAAGTTCTTCACGGAGTCCCTTCAGAAGCCAGTAACGTCCGTAACGGCGTCCGCGGGCTATTATATTGGAAGAGCTGACCCGGATAATCTCCACATCAGACATAGCACTCCTCACATAGCAGGAACTCTCCGCCTCACCAATATATCCCGATTCTACCTCGATCATCTCTCAGAGATTAAGACAAAAGCACATAAGCAACAAAAGAAAAATATGTGCCTTATGTGCTTCTGTCTCAAAGAATGCTATGTAAATGTCTAAAAAACTATGCTTCTGTCTAAAACAGAGGCATAGTGGCAGGATTATCAATATATTTGCGCTTGAATTCCTCATTGCTCATGCACAGCATGAGGATGCCTTGAATAAGAGTGATTATTGACCATGCGCCACATGTGACACACGAAAGTAGAATGGTCCATATTCCACCCCATGTCTTTCCAAGTACGAAATACTGGATTCCGAGATAACCTAAAAATATTGCAAAAAGACCGCAGATAAGTTTCTTATTTGATAGATCGTTGTCGACGTATCCTCCGCCATGCTGGCGTAGCGCAACCATCAGGTCGGGATATGAGTAGAGCGGACGCCAGTTTACTCCGTCTGTGCTGACGCTTGTGTTCTGATCGACATTGTAGGCAAACAGTTGTTGTATTGTCATTGGTCCTACTGTATTGCCGTTAATAAAGATGTAGTAGTTCATGCTTTAGATGCGTTTAGTATGATATGTTGATGCAAAGGTAATAAAAAAATTTGAGACCCAAAAGTGTGGAGCCACTTCTGAGTCTCTGAAGGC
>CAMWQF010000232.1 GCA_947176285.1 uncultured Porphyromonadaceae bacterium | reverse complement strand
AGGAACAGTTTTCCTATACCGTTAAAGTTGAAGATTCGCTTGCCGATGATGATGATTCATCGATTGAATTCGAAATCCCTTTTGGCATAGGAAAAGACAAGACAAAACATAATAAATATTCCCGACTAAGGACTTTTGTTTTCTTCCTTGGCAATCCCTACATCGGGCAAAGATTCAATTATTCAGACAAGGGAAATGTTAAGAACTCATTAGAATTGGGATTCAGGGATATCATCGGCATGGGATGGAATAGAGGCAGCCATACCCCTACCTTCTCAATTGGTGTCGGAATAGGATCTCAATGGTATCGTGCTCAAGATGGATTTGCTTATTCACGTGATGGATCTAATCTTGTTTTGCTTCCGGCAGGAAATGACTATTCTGTCAAGTCTACTTGGCTGTATGTATTAAATTTCCAAGTTCCATTGCTGCTCACTATCCCAATGGGGTCTGGCTTCAAGTTTACTTTAGGTGGCATTGGCTGTTTCAATACATATGCGTGTGCCCAAACGGAATTTTTAAACGGCCCGACAAAAATCAAAACCACCTATAAAGGACTTCAGCAACGTCTCTTCACTACAGACTTAATGTGCTCATTTGGTGTCTGCGACATATTGGGAGTTTATGCATCCTGGAGTCCTATGACACTCTTCAAATCACCTTATGGGCCACAATTTAAATCCTGGAGTATCGGTGCCACATTCAATTTCTAACCAACAGATAGTCATATGAAAACATTAAGATACATATTAGTCCTCTCTCTTCTTTTTTCAATCAAACCACAAACGGCTTCCTGCGCAGAAGTGCCGGATACCTTGATGGAAGTGGACACTCCATCCAAAGTTCTCATAACTGAAAGTTCTGAAGGCACAAGGATTACAGTGACCGACAATAAGTGCGGCTCCGAGAAATCATACCTTGTAGAATATACACCGGGAGCAAAAGTCAGCACTTCTCGAAAAACTACAACCTCCTTATTTGATATTCCTTTCCTCGACTGCATAAACAAGAAAGAAAAATGCGGATGCTTTGGAAGCGGATGGTCGATTGGAGCAGATGGACTTTGCATTGGACTAAACGAAGCACACGACCAGACGGGAGGTGGCGGACTCCAATGGGCGAAATCCTTTGAAATCAGTTGGCTAAGTTGCATTAATGTAGGATATGCTTTCAGCAGGTCGCGTATTTATCTTGGTCTCGGGTTTGACTGGAGAAATTATAAGGCAACTTCTGACAGCCGTTGGCTCGAAACCTCAGAAAACGGTGGCGTGCAATGGGGGGAGGCTCCCGAAGGAGCATTAGTTAAATATTCCCGACTCAAAGTTTTCAGTCTTCAAATGCCATTATTATATGAATGGCGAGTCCCAAAATCACAATTGAAACTCAAGATCGGACCTATTCTAAATTTTAACACGTATTCTTCTCTCTTGGGCGTATGTAATGATGCTTACGGTAACCGTCAGGAGTATTTCACTAAAAATTTTAAACGCAATCCGACGACCCTGGACTTTTTTGGTGCATTTTCCTACAGCAACGTTCTTGGCATCTATGTGCGTTATTCCCCTATGAAGGTATTGAAAGATTCATCACCCATCAACTTCACTCCCCTCACCATAGGAATCAGCTTCTTTATCTAAATTATTACCCTACGACAAATATACAACTGACGGTCGCTAATACCCCACAAATAAAAGGGCTTAGCGGCCGTCAAATCAATTTGTCGCCAGATAATAGTTTTTATAAGCCGTGGACTTACCTGAATCTAATTTTCAATATATTTACAGAATATGCAGGCACGTTAAAGAGGACTTCATTAGAGTTTCCTTCCTTTATACTGCCATTTACGGGATAGATATTCCGAGGCTCAGCAATTGTATTTTCATCATTGCCTTTAGCGGAAGACAATCGAATAAGTTGAAGAGCATCATCTTTGCTTGAGTCTACTGAACAATTTGACAGGCGAACCACTCCATCTGCATAGCCATCTCCAACGTTTACCACTTTCACATACATTATCTTTGCATCATCATCGATAGTAGTGGAAGCATAAACTCCTTCATATGCACTCCCCTTCTGGGTCTTGCAAGAGAGGTCAAGGTTGCCGTCGATATAGCAATACACGCTGTCCCCTTCTACGTCAACCTGCAAGTCATACCAGCGGTCCGTATCAACACTGAAACGCTTGTCTCTACACAATGGAACCCGGTTGCCGTCGATAGACTGCTCTACATTGTCTTGAGAGTTAGACCATCCGCCAACATTATACCAAGCATAGTTGTCAGGATTCTTGTATCCGAACATAGCCATAAAACCTTCAATGCCCGACAATTTCTTCGCTTGCACCTTAAATGTATATTTATCAGTATCTATCTTCACCGGGCATACGATCATTGCCGGCTGCTGATTGCTCGTCTGCACTATCTCCGAAGCAGACACATCCCATTTCCCGCTAATCGTATTCCAATTATCATAATCGCTTAGGTTAATAACCTTGCCATCAATAACAAGTTGCGGATTACGATATGCCGACTGGGTTGCCCAAGTTGCAAACCCAACATGGACCGGCTGGTTTTCATCTGCTTCTGTGGGTTGGGACTTTGTAAGATCATATGTCCAGTCAGTCTTGACTACTTGCTTACCTATATTGTTGGCAAACAACTGCTGGACATAGTAGGATGGAGTACCCATAACCTCAGAAGAATTGAATCTGATCATATCAGGGCGCCAACGCGCATCATTCTCATTCACAAAAATAGGAGCATAGGAGTTCATCACTACCACATCGGAATTGTTTTCCATACCCATCATATAGACAGCCTCACCCAACGCTGCATTAAGATTGCCGATATCTCCGAAATTACTTGTGACAGCATATTCGCCTACGTATACCTTATGCTTCGAACGATCGTAGTCATCATATTTGTTGAACCTGTCTGCAAACCATTTGGGATTGCGGTAGTAATGCTCATCTACGATATCTACCGGATAATCGTTGCGCCATGATGGATAGTCAGTAGCCCAAGACTCAACATTTCCTATGCATTTCACATTAGGATATTTTTCCTTGATGGCATTGTAGAACTGTATGTAACGCTCCGGATAATGGTCGCTCTGATCGGAATTATCATCCATGTGGAAGTTGTAGTTTTCATTACCTATCTCAATAAATTCCAAATTGAAAGGCTCGGGATGTCCGTTTTCTGCACGCATCTTGCCATACTTGGTAGTGACATCTCCATTGGCATATTCAAGGGCGTCGAGGCACTCATCGATCCAATCTCCGATCTGGTCATAAGGAGTGCAACCTCCATGCCATATGCCGACATTCACTACAAACAGAGGCTTTGCGCCCAGATCTTCAGCCAACTGCAAATACTCATGATATCCGATACCGTCGCTGGTGCGGTAGCCCCAATTGATATTCTTATGCCCTTCCCTCTGCTCGATAGGGCCAATTGTGCGTTTCCATCTGAAAGCATTATCCGGACTCTCTTGACCTTCAACAAAACATCCTCCCGGAAAACGCATGAAAGTCGGATTCATATCGGCAAGCATCTGCGCTAAGTCAGGACGCATACCGTTCTCACGATTCTTGAATGTCGGAGGGAACAAACTGACTACGTCAAGTTGAAACTGCCCCGGCTTGTCGGCAGTAAGAGTAAATTCCGCCTTTGGGTCGTCGGCTGTAGCCACTATAGTTGCAGTATACTTCTTCCAGTCTTTGGATAAGGATACCTTAATTTCAGACTGTCCGAGATTTTGTCCGTCTATCGACTGAAGACGTGCTGTGACAGTGCCCTTATATTTTTTGTCGCTCTTTGCCCAGAAGGATAGTTTATAGGAAGTTCCTTTCACTGCATTAATACCCCAAAATCCCTCATTGCGCACTCCGTCGCCGGGACGAGAGACAGAGACATTCAGAGCATTATGTTGAACATCGTTGAGCAAATCATTTTGCGCTAAAGCGATTTGAGCATCCCCAACGGCGTGCCAGTTGCAAGGAGTTGTGTCATCTTCAAATGAACGGTTGCGAATCAATTCTGCATACAGGCCGCCGTCGGCTGCATGGTTGATATCTTCATAGAAAATACCATAATGGGTAGGGCTGACCAGAGGACCTCTCTGAGCAGCGTCAATGTCGATCACCACTTGTGCATTCATGGCAGAGGGCAAAGCGAATAGCAAGCCTGCAAGGAATTGATTAATTTTCATAAGAATTTGAAGTTGAATAAATATAATTAGGCTACAAAGGTAGTAAAAATATATTGAAGTGCAATAGCCACACCACACAATTTCGATGTTCTTAATCTTCCAGTCTTGTATCTGCCTAAGGAGGTTGCCTAATGCATGAAACCCTGCTCCTTTGCTCCCTTTGCGTGAGAATTTTAGAGTTTGCAAAAGTTGAATTAATTATAAGCATATAACAAAATAGGCTTTTTGGACTTCTGTGTCAATGCCTTGATCTCATCGAATGTTTCCTGACCTACCGTAAAACACCCTTTTGAGAAGGGTTCGCAAGGTGTAACAGTCTTTTTCGATGTCAGCAGTCCAGGATGTATGACGATCCCTCTTCTATGTGCATTGGAATTAGTGGGATCAAGACCATGTACCTCAATGCAGGGAACGTTATTGAATTCCGGAATATTCAACGTCCTTAGCCTTCCGGTCTTGTATCTTCCCAATGAGGATTCCCAGCTTTCAGGCTCATTGCTGAAGGATGCTTTTGAGAACAGACCATTCTTCCCAATGCCATGTGCTACTCTGCCGGAATCCTCAATATAGTTATTATCTAAATTATAGATATAGAGTCGTTCATCACCTGAGAACTCACTGAAATCTACTAAGATGCAGATCTCAGAATTCAATCCTTTCTTTATGCAGTATTCTTTCAACCTCTGACATTCTTCATTTGATATATGATTTTCATTTTCAGTGTTTTCTTCTGATTCACATGTTTCAGCTTCAGATATATTAGTATACGAGCAACTAATAGCA
>CAMWQF010000231.1 GCA_947176285.1 uncultured Porphyromonadaceae bacterium | reverse complement strand
GAATAGTAAGGCTTCTTATTTTTTACATTCTTACTTATCTTTACAAGAGGCATTCTTGCCTATGCAAATTGAAAATGGAGTAATATTAAAGGATGTATCAGTTTCCCAATCAGGAGAGGGATTTAATTACAGAGAAATGCTTAATTTTACTTTTGAAGATTCTGAAGGAATTCTTACTCAAAGATATGGATCTAACATTGGAGAGTACATCAAAAGAATTATACCAGGAAATTATCCCTTCTGGTTAGAAATTGTCGCCAAATGTACTGATGGAGTATCTTTCCAAATTGATCAAGTTGGTAAATCAGGCAAGGAAGTATTATTATATACATCTGAAGAAATTAGAGAGATGCTCAGTCAATAGACTGAGCACATAAATATAGCATATATAATTATAATACTTAAAGATATGTTGTTGAGTAGGCATATGGAGTCCGCATTGATAAAATTATGAAAATCAAATGATGCAACTGAGAGCAGGATCAGAACTTCAAGACGGTAAATATCGGATAATCCGAGTCCTCGGGCAGGGAGGTTTCGGGATTACTTACCTCGCAGAGCATACTATGCTTGACAAACTGGTGGCGATAAAGGAATTCTTTCCTAAGGAATATTGCGACCGGGTTGAGAATACCAGTCACGTCACTATCGGAACAAAGAACTCTGTTGAGATAGTAGAAATGCTTAAAGGTAAGTTTATTAAGGAGGCAAAGAATATCTCCAAACTTCGCCATCCCAACATAATAACCATTCATGATATTTTTCAGGAAAATGATACCGCCTACTATGTGATGGAATATGTGGATGGAACATCATTGTCACAGATGGTTAAGGAGCAAGGAGCTTTACCTGAAGATAAAGTTATCGGCTATATAAAAAAGGTGGCAGACGCAGTTGGATATATGCATTCTCTTAGCATGAATCATCTTGACTTAAAACCGGCTAACATAATGGTACGCTCTTCAGATGACGAACCGATACTTATTGATTTTGGTTTATCGAAGCAATATGACTCGAGTGGAGGACAAACTTCTACAACGCCTGTCGGAATAAGTCACGGATTCGCTCCCATTGAACAGTATCGTCCCGGTGGTGTTGCTACATTTACACCTCAAACCGATATTTATGCTCTCGGCGCTACACTATTCAATCTACTTTCAGACTCAGTCCCTCCTCATTATAGCGAGATTCTCGAAGATGGACTGCCGAAACTTCCGACAAGTATATCTCAGCGTACTGTCGATGCTGTTGAACATGCAATGGAGATAAAGAAGAACAAACGACCTGCAACCGTCAAAGATTTCATTCAGCAATTATTAAAGGAAACTCCAATTCCAGAAAACAAGCAAGAAGTATTGAAGAGAAAGCAGGATTCCTCAAATATTATCAAAGACTCATCGGGAATCAGAGTGCTTAAGGATGATAGTCATAAGTCTATTGATGAGACCATGATGATTGGAGATTTTACCCCCATTCAGAATATTTCTGCCGTAGATAAAAGTCTGACTATTGACAATATTGAGTTTGTTGATCTTGGACTTTCCGTTAAGTGGGCTAATATGAATATCGGGGCAAAGTCACTAGATGAAGCAGGTCAGTTCTTCTCAAAAAGAATGGATGGTAACTTAAATGACCTCTATCAGTGGAATACGCAGGGAGCTATTGTACCTTCCATCGAGCATTTCCAAGAACTTATAACCAGATGTAAGTGGTATTGGAGTGAGATTAAAGAAAGTACAGGTTACACAATCATTGGTCCAAATGGGAATCGTATTCAAATACCTGTTACAGGTGATGGGATAGCTTATCCTGGAAGGAATATTATTACCTTTGGTCTACTATGGACTAATGAGGCTTTACTTAACGAGTGGCGTAGCCAATGTCTACTTTTATATTATAATTCTGCAAGTTATAGTCTGAACAGTTACTCCACAGATAAAAACTGTCCAATTCGGCTTGTTTTAAGATAATTATCATGCAGCAACTAACTAAAGGAGCTACACTACAAGGTGGCAAATATATAATAGAACGAGTTCTCGGGCAGGGAGGATTCGGCATTACCTATCTTGCAACTCATTCTTTCTTAGAGAAACAAGTAGCTATAAAAGAATTCTTTCCGAGTGGCTTTTGTGTGCGTGACGTTTTGACTGGAAAAATCATAATGACTAATCCACTGATGGAGAAGCATAAGAGCAAATTTGTCTCAGAAGCGAAAAAACTATCCATGCTCAATCACAAAGGCATCGTAAAGGTTATTGAAGTATTTGAAGAAAACGGGACTGCATATTATATTATGGATTATATTGCAGGCCAATCTTTATGGGAGATATTACAACAACGACAGTTTTCTGTAAAGGAGTCGCTTCAGGTCATCGGAAAGGTATCAAAAGCATTGACTCATATTCATTCCAAAAGAATGCTACATCTGGATATCAAGCCTATGAACATTATGATACGCAGTGTTGATAATGAGCCGATCATCATTGACTTTGGTATATCCAAAACATTCGATGCTAAAGGAAATCCAAATACAACATATCTTCCAGCTGCGAGTCCAGGCTATTCTCCCGCTGAGCAGTTTGCTGGCGAGATAAATAAATTCGCTCCTCAGATTGATATCTATTCATTAGGAGCAACTTTGTACACTCTTCTTTCTGGACGAGTACCGACTTATCCAACTCCATTGACTACAAGTAAGCTGAAATTTGATGATGTTGTCCCCTTTTATGTCATCAAAGCAGTAAAGACAGCAATGGCGTATAAGCAGGAGGACAGATATGCTTCGGTTAGAGATTTTCTTGTGGCACTTGATTTAGCATCACCTTCTCCATCGAAAAAAACATCTGTCACTGAATCAAAGATAACAGTTGACAAGCCTATTATAAAATCATTTGGACTTAAAAAGGATGCTCCTTATTATGTCAATGAGGAGATCGAATTGTACTGGTGGGTTCAAAATTGTGAGAGAGTGTATTTAAATGGGCAATTACAAAGTGGGTTAAGGAAGACTAAGACTATTAAATATGATTCACCCGGTAAAAAGAGGTTTATTATTAAGGCTGTGAAAGGTGAAGAAGAAGTCTCTATGACTCGAACCTTTGAAGTGATTGATAAAAATGTTTCAGAGAATGGAAGAAGTCATATAATGCAAAATGATCAAATAATTGGTGAAAACTTTGTGATCATTACGGAAAAAACATCAGCAAAGATGTCACAAAAAAAGGCTAACCCAGTTACAGAAGATATTGTTAATTGCATTGATTCAACGAAAAAGAAAGAAAATTGTCAAAAGTATACAGAAGAAAAAATTAGAAAACAAGAAGAAACAAAAGTAATTATTGCTGATGTTGTTGAGAAAAAACCGGAAATTATTTTCTTCAGAAGAGTAGGAAATGAACAAATCTTTATTGGAGATAAAGTGTCGGTTTATTGGGACGTAAAGGGAGCGGATGAATTAGTTATTGATGATTGGTATACTCCTATTAAGTCAAATAAAGCAGAAATAAAGGTCCGCTATATTGGAGCAAATACTATAACCCTTACAGCAAGAAACTCATCAGGAGCCGTAAGTAAAAACTTAAAAGTAGTAGTTGCTCGTCGACCTGAACCTCCTATTATAAAAAAATTTGGGTTTAATAATAAGAACAAAGTTTTCGTTGGAGATACTTTAACTCTTGAATGGAATGTAGAATGTTGTAGAGAATTAAAATTAAATAGAGATGAAGATATACCAGCGATTGGTTTCAAAACAATAACATTTGAACACGATGGAGCCTTTACATATACTCTACTAGCAAATAATCTATATGGAAGGGAATCAAAAACTGTTAGTATAATTGTATACCCTAAAGAGAAGATAAATAATAGTAAGGCTGGTTTAGTATTTACTATTCTTTTCCATTGTATAATAGGTGTGTTTTGGCTGTGGGTTACATTAAATATTATGCCCAGTAACTGGATTTTCTGGACAATTGGTTTAGCACCCTTAATAATTATGTTAATTGTGGATATATTGATACACAATAAATGAATCTATCGAAAGACTGTGTATTTCATCAGTTAAATCCTATGTTTTGTCAAACACCGGATGAAATCATTGGAAACAATGAATATATATATTATATTTGCATCAAAATAAAAACAACTAAGATATGAACGACGAAACTACACGCCTCATAAATGAGGAACAAGCTCCGATTGAGCAAACAAAGAAAGTGAATTATACTTCAGAGGATTCTACTCAAGCTAAACAGAAGAAAGGTAAAGCAGGTAAGACTGTGGCGGCTGCCGCCGGTGGTTTTGTGGCTGGCGCAACTGTTGGTGCAGGTGCTACCGCCTCGGCTTCAACTTCTACAGAAGAAATGCCTACGGAAGAAAAACTAAACCAAACTGAGGAAGTGATCGCCAATACAGATTTATCTGAAACTGAAACTCCTGAAACTCCAGCACCCGAACAGGCTATTCTTGCTAATGACGAGGGAATCCGGTATGCGCACGTGAATGCTGATAATTTCAACGATGCTTTCGCCCAAGCACGTGAACAGGTAGGTCCCGGTGGGGTGTTTGAATACAATGGACGTATTTACGCAACCTATTATGCAGAGGAGTGGAACGATATGTCATCGCAGGAAAGAGCCGACTTCCAAAGTAAAGTATATGAAGTAGCGCCAACTCATCATGCTGAACCTTCACATTCTTCCATGGCACATAATTCATCTGTAGAATCTACTCACCATGAGCCGGAAATAGTGGCTGAAAACGTACAGAATACAACGACTGAGTCCATCCCGGCTAATACCGAGATGATTGCCGCTGAACCGGTCGACAATGAAATCCGTGTGCTTGGTGTCGAAGCTGTGCAGAATGGATATGGAGAGATTATGAATGTTGCTCTTGTAGAGTGTGAGGGTGATCAGGCATTGCTTATAGACGTGGATAACAATGGATCTATCGACGTTCTAATTCATGATGACAACTTCGACGGGGATATTCAGGAAAACGAGATTCATGACATATCCGGTT
>CAMWQF010000230.1 GCA_947176285.1 uncultured Porphyromonadaceae bacterium | reverse complement strand
ATTCAATATGAATATCCGTCGGCTTTGCATTTAGCCTGCATTCTTGCAATGCGTTTGTTGATATCCGGGTGAGTTGAGAAGAGTTGTGCCATCCCTCCGGTTGCTGTGGATCCTGATGCATCTTCCATTTGCTTTAACTTCTGAAATGCCTTCACCATGGCAGCAGGATTTTTTCCATTCTTCTTCAGGAAAGAATAGCCATAGTCATCCGCATTGTTTTCTTGATTTTTAGAATATTTTGCTGATGCAAGATTTTGGGCAATTGCGCCAAATTGAGAATCTGTTAGGGCGGCTGCAGTAGATCCGGTAGAAGCAATCACGTCCATGAGTGCGGCAGTCTGAAGAGCATTCTTGAAAGCATTCTTTGTGTCCTGATGTGCCACATGACCCATCTCATGTCCGATTACACCAAGAACTTCTTCATCGCTCATCACATCCATAAGTCCGCTATACACCCTTATCGAGCCGTCGGCACATGCAAAAGCATTTATATCGTTGGTCTTGTATACTTTGAAATTCAAAGGAATACCTTCTACATTGGTGATTCCGCTCAGTATCTTATTAAGTCTGACAGTATATGCGTCATTGGCACCACATACATTATTTTTAGCATCTGACTGCGCGATATAACTTTTTACATACTGTTGAATCTCATCGTTTGAGATAGTCATAGACTGAGCAATTTTGGCGCCACCTTGGGCGAGTCGTGCCATATCCATATTTTGGGCGATGCTGCAGCCCGTAAGAGATAATAGCACTCCGGCTAATGCCGGGAAAATTATCTTTTTCATAATAAAAACGGTGTTACATATGTAGTAACACCGTTTTATTTAAAAATGTTTAAACTTCGTTAAATTAGCCAAGGAATGCAAGAAGCACGCCGGCTGCTACTGCACTACCGATCACACCAGCCACATTCGGACCCATAGCGTGCATGAGCAGATAGTTGGTAGGATCGTATTCTAGACCAATGTTGTTGGATATACGAGCAGCCATAGGCACTGCAGAAACGCCTGCATTGCCGATGAGCGGATTGATCTTCTGGCTCTGAGGCAACATCAAGTTGAATAGTTTCACTGAAAGCACTCCAGCTGAGGAAGCAATGATGAATGCAATGAAACCGAGCAAGAAGATAAACAGAGTCTCCTTAGTCAAGAATAAGTCTGCTTGAGTTGAGGCTCCTACTGTTAGACCAAGCAAGATAGTCACGATATCTGTCATAGCATTGCTTGCAGTCTTTGCAAGACGGGTAGTGACGCCACTTTCGCGAAGGAGGTTTCCGAAGAAAAGCATTCCGAGTAGAGGGAGACCTGAAGGAACGATGAAGCATGTCATCATCAAGCCTACGATCGGGAAGATGATCTTTTCATTTTGAGAAACGACACGCGCCGGTTTCATTTTAATCTTTCTTTCCTTATCTGTGGTGAAAAGGCGCATCAAAGGAGGCTGGATAAGTGGAATCAACGCCATATATGAATAGGCTGACACCGCAACAGCACCTAGAAGTGCAGGATTCAACTTGGAAGTCGTGAAGATAGCAGTAGGACCGTCAGCACCACCGATGATAGCGACACAACCGGCAGAAAGTGGATCCATTCCGATTAGGAGTGCGAGCATATATGCTCCGAAGATACCGAATTGCGCGCATGCTCCGATGATCATCAGTTTTGGATTGGCAAGCAGTGCTGAGAAGTCTGTCATCGCACCGATTCCAAGGAAGATGAGAGGAGGATACCACCCTTTCTCGACACCGTTGTAAAGGATATTCAGTACGGAACCTGGTTCATAGATACCTATTTCCATACCAGGCTGAAACGGGATGTTTCCGATAAGCATACCAAATCCGATTGGAACGAGCAGGAGAGGCTCGAAATTCTTCTTGATGGCAAGCCAAACAAAGAAGCAGCCGACGGCAAGCATGATGAGATTTTCATACTGGCAATTGGCAAAGCCTGTAAAGTTCCAGAATGTGGTGAAGTTTTCGGAAAAGAATTCCCAGAATGTCTGTGCAAGTATCATAATGTAATTGCTTTTCTATTATGGGAATTAGCTTATAATCATAATGTCATTTCCTTCGAGGACAGCGTCTCCGACGTTTACGAGAATCTTCTGCACAGTTCCGCCATGAGAAGTCTTCACGTCATTCTCCATCTTCATTGCCTCGAGTACACATACAGTGTCCCCGGCATTGACAGTGTCGCCCTCTTTCACCTTGAAGTTCATGATGGTGCCGGGCAGCGGAGCCTTGACAGCACCTGCAGCACTGCTTACATTTTGTTTGGTGATTACCTTTTCTCCTGTTGCGGTAGTAGGAGCCGGGGCTGCCTTATTAATCTTAACCGGAGATTTTTTGTCTTTCTCAAGTTCTACATGATAGTGGCTGCCATTTACTATCACTTCCACCTGGTTACCATCGACATCTCCAACTTCAACGTTGAATTTGATGCCGTTGATTGTATATTTATATTCTTTCATTTTATTGATTATTTACGGATGTTGCGATGAAGTTCAGGCTTGGCACGCAAGTTGTAGATTTTAGAATTCCAAGGAGAATAGTTCTTTTTTATCTCATGGATGGTAAGAAGAGTGTGCTCAATGTCATGACCTTGTCCGGAATGCTCCGCAAGTGCCATGGCAATGGCAGCGATAGTCTCACCGCTTGAAAGTTCCGGGTGAGCCTGGTCGATTGTCTTACCGGCTTTTTCTACTGCAGCATGCTTCTTTTTTGTAAGAAGTGCTTGGGAAACCTTGCCAAAACCCATGAAAAGAAGGCTCAGAAGAATAAGCGCAGAAATTACGATCACCATTGCGATGACAGTAAGCGAAAGTCCAAATGAATCATTTTCCTCCAGGTTCTTAGCTTTTTCCAACTGGCGCATCCTTTTAGCCGTTGGGCTCACTTCGACGGTATTTGTCTCTTCAGAAGGAACTGCAACAGACTCAAGACATTCCTGTCCGTTAGCCTCGCAGCATTCCACCGGAGCGTCAATTTGTTCCGGAGCTAGTTCCGTCTGAGCATATCCGCAGGTAAGCGACAGGCAGAGGATTCCTAATGTAATATATTTCTTAAGCATAATTTATTATATTATAGAGGAATGTTGCCGTGCTTTTTAGCCGGGTTGGTCTGCTTCTTCGTAGCGAGCATCTGAAGTGCACGAATGATGCGGAAGCGGGTGTTGCGCGGTTCAATTACATCATCAATGTATCCGTATTTAGCAGCATTATAAGGATTTGCAAAGAGTTTGGTGTATTCTTCCTCTTTTTCTTTCTTGAAAGCTGCCGGATCTTCGTGTTCCTTTGCTTCTTTAGCATAAAGCACGCCCACTGCGCCTTCGGCACCCATGACTGCGATTTCAGCAGTTGGCCATGCGTAGTTCATATCGCCACGAAGTTGCTTGCAGCTCATTACGATGTGACTGCCTCCGTAGCTCTTACGCAGAGTGACTGTAACTTTAGGCACTGTAGCCTCTCCATAAGCATAAAGAAGTTTTGCTCCATGAAGGATAACTGCGTTGTATTCTTGGCCGGTGCCGGGAAGGAAGCCCGGAACGTCTACGAGAGTTACCAATGGAATATTGAATGCATCGCAGAAACGAACGAAACGTGCTGCCTTGCGTGAAGCATTTACGTCAAGAACACCGGCAAGCACCTTAGGTTGGTTTGCAACAATACCGACACTCTGACCGTTGAAGCGAGCAAAACCGGTAATTATGTTGCGGGCAAATGCAGGTTGAACTTCAAGGAACTCTCCGTTGTCGATTATCGCACCGATCACCTCATACATGTCATATGACTTTTTCGGGCTGTCGGGAACAATCTCATTGAGTTTGTCTTCCAAACGGTCGATTGGGTCGGAGCATGGAATCAGTGGAGTTTCCTCCATATTGTTCTGTGGAATATAGCTGATGAGTTTGCGGATGAGTTTGAGAGCCTCTTCGCCATCTTCACAAGCAAAGTGTGTTACGCCGGACTTTGAAGCATGAACTGAAGCGCCACCAAGTTGCTCTTGAGTCACGTCTTCGCCGGTCACTGTCTTTACTACTGAAGGTCCGGTAAGGAACATGTATGACATTCCTTTCACCATAATAGTGAAGTCGGTGAGGGCTGGAGAGTAAACAGCACCGCCGGCGCAAGGACCGAGGATAGCGCTGATTTGCGGAATAACTCCGGAAGCAAGGATATTGCGTTGGAAAATTTCAGAGTAGCCGGCAAGTGCGTTGATGCCTTCTTGTATACGAGCACCACCGGAGTCGTTAAGGCCGATTACAGGGGCACCCATCTTCATAGCGAGATCCATGACCTTGCAGATTTTTTGAGCCATAGTCTCAGAAAGAGAGCCTCCAAGCACTGTGAAGTCTTGTGCGAAAACATATACAAGACGTCCTTCAATAGTGCCAAAGCCGGTTACAACGCCGTCGCCGAGATATTGCTTCTTTTCCATGCCGAAGTTTGTGCTGCGGTGAGTCACAAACATGTCGAGTTCTTCAAAGCTGCCTTCGTCGAGGAGTTGGTCGATTCTTTCGCGTGCTGTATATTTGCCGCGTTCATGTTGCTTGGCAATTGCCTTTTCGCCACCGCCAAGACGCGCTATTGCACGCTTGTCGATGAGTTCTTGAATCTTTTGTTCTTGAGTAGTCATTATTCAATGTATTGAATTATTACTTCTTGGATGGGTCTTCGCAAAGCTCGGTGAGCACTGCTTCTGTGCATTTTGGGTGAAGGAATGCGATCTGAAGGCCGTCGGCACCTTTGCGCGGAGCTTTGTCGATTGTGCGGATTCCCTTTTCTTCGCATTCAGCGAGTGCTTCTGCTACGCCACTTTCAACGGCAAATGCCATGTGATGCATGCCGCCTTTGCCACCGTTCTTCTCGATGAATTTTGCTATTGTGCTGTCAGGGCTTGTTGCTTCGAGGAGTTCGATCTTAGTGTCACCGACTTTGAAGAATGCTGTAGTCACTTTCTGATCTTCCACGACTTCCTGCTTGTAGCACTTGAGTCCAAGCACATTTTCGTAGTATTTGATTGCTT
>CAMWQF010000229.1 GCA_947176285.1 uncultured Porphyromonadaceae bacterium | reverse complement strand
AGGGTGTTATAGATAGCATCTACATCAGTAGATATTACTATAGGGTAAATAATTGCCTTTCGCCAGTCTGCGATATATGCTTCAAGGGAAGGTGTATTTAGACCCGCTTGTTTGACGTTATAAAGATAATCCCTTGATGACAATCTGCTTATTGGCATATTCTTCTTTGAGCAAAAATGTAGTATTTTTGCCGATGAAAGATAAAGCGCACCAAATCGGACCTGACAATTCCATATTCCATCTAATTCAGCTATGACGTGCTCCATTTCCTGATTCGCCAAACAAAGAGCGGGTTCGTCAATATTTATACCCAAGGAGCAAGCTCGCTCATAATTGTTGGCCCAACGCTTATAAAATGTATGAGAAATGGCATCATCTTTTGAGAATATTACCCCTCCACTAAAGTAATATTCTTCATTAACAATCTGCGGATTAAATGCGAGATTTTGCTTATAGAAGAATGAACGCATAACATGACTTTTTAATCCGCAATGACCATCAAGTACAGCTGCTAATGAATATTCACACTTGTCAATATCAGAGAGATCTTGGACAACAAGGGTATCGCAATCTACATATAGAAAATCACCCTGAACATATGAACGCAGATTAACCTTCATTCTTCTTGACCGTTCAAGATTGCTTACAGAATCATCAAACTTAACAGTTATAATTTCTGAAAAGAGCGTGCCTATTTCAGATCTTATTCCACACAGAGTCTCTTTAGTACGATTGTCGCAAATTAGAATAATCCTTGCAGAATGGTTATATTCTTTTGCAGACTTTGCAGATATAAGGCACTGTTCATAAAAGTAGTCCGATGGCGAACTTGCAAGTACGTAAACGATCTTTGTCTTCATATTTCCGTTTCCCAATTTGAAATTATTGCCAAGTGGTTCATAAGCCAATTATGTTCATCTGTTTTTAGACAGATGGGGATTTGTTGAAGGTCTATTGACTGTAATATTGAACAGAAATCCTCAATCCCATTCCTATCAAGCGTCTTTAATTTTAATCTATATTTCCTCAATACTTTATTATAGTAAGGTGATAACGATTCGATAATCAATGAAGATGCCTCCTGCTCATTAAGGAATTTACATGAATCAGCACAAAATCTTATGGTATCGGCTAATTTACGACCATTTTGTGCTCCCCTCATATCAGAATTTGGGGTTAAGACATAATTGTACGCTATTATTGGAGCAAAAAGAATGGACTTCGCTAGATAAATACACTTTAGAGTATGCACTACATCTTCCCAAAATATCCCTTCCTGATAATATAGCTCATTATCAATAAGATAGCTCCTTCGATACCATTTGGACCAAGATGCTCTAATTCTGTTGGTATATTTATGCTTTGCCTCAAATTCCAAAAATGCGACACCATTTATGGGCCCAATTATATCAGTGATATATGGTTCAATAATTTCAGAACCATCAATTCTCAATGTTTTTGCATGAAATTGAAATACATCCGGATTGCATGACAACAACTCGGAATCGCAATAACTAAAAATCTCGGAATTTATAAAATCATCAACATCAACAAACCAAACGTATTCCCCTTTAGCCGCTCTTAGTCCTGTATTACGAGCTGCTCCTTGTTTCATATTTTGCGGATGCTTGATAACTCTTATTTTATAGACGTCTGTTTTCGCAGCTATAATGTTGGCGATGGAATAAGTATTATCTTGTGAGGCATCATCAATGATTATTACTTCTATCTCATCCTTATATAATTTCTGCGATACAAATCCCTGAGAAATACTCATTAAGCATCTCTCAATGTAGTGCTCTGCGTTATACGCAGGGATTACTATAGATAAAAACGGAAGATAACACATAATCAATGTTCGTTGAAAAGACTCAAAATTGATTCAATTGCTTTTTGATTGCCTGCTTCAAAGTGATTTTTTATAATTTTCGGACTTGTTATTTTGTTTTCACATAAGGCTATTAGATCGCTCAGTTCAACATCAAGCGATGATGTTGTAATGTTTGAATAAACATTACTATTTGCATTTTGGAGCTGTTCTTCTTTCCGATAACTGTCACCAGCTATAAAAGAAATTGTCGGGGTTCCCAGATATGCCACTTCACTCAAAGTGTTTCTGCCAGAACGAGTAATAACTAATGCAGAATCCGAAAAAATTTGCATAGGAGACAAGATCTCTTCATGTAATATCACATTTGCAGGCAATTCTTCGCGGCTCAATACTTCCGCTATTATTTCACACGAACAGACAATATGAAAAGTCCTATTCTTAATATTGTTGGCGAGAAGTATACAAAGTTGGGCTATTCTGATTGAAGAATCAATAAATTGTTCATTGGAATTCACCGTGCCTCCGCCCAAAACACAATAAATGTTTTCACCGTTTCTTTGTGTGATGGACAGAATTTCTCTTCTCAAAATGGTTGGAATCGAAACAATGTGGTTATATGAGTATGCCCCAATTGTTTTACGCAACCCATGAACAATGGCTAAGTCTGCTAATGAATACATCGCATTGAAATAGTCCATTGCTTCTTTATCATTGGCTGGATTGTCAACATCGGAGGGGTTTAGTAAGACAACCACTTTTATATTGGGGTGAGAAAGCTTGATAGATTGGACTACCAAAGGTTCACCATCTATCAAAATTTGGTCTGGTTGAAAAGATTTAATTAGGGCATGAATATTCGCTCCCATCTTATTGGTGGGTAAAAGTCCAATAGAACAATAGTCTGATGAGGAAACTTCAGTCGTCTCATCAAACCCCTTTTGAGATAGGTACTTGCTCCCTTGTAAGTAGCTTATTGCTTTAACTTCGCAATTATACTTATCTCGAAGTTCTTCCAAAAGCGATACGCCGGAGACTACACGTCCTAATCCCGGGAAACCTCTGAATATTCCAAGTATTTTCATAATGCACCCTTTAATATCTGATAAATTTCCGAGATATAATATCTGTGAATACGATGTTGATCAACTGGCAGATACACGCCGCCTTGTGTGAGGAGTACGGCTGAATCATAATATTTTTTTACTTGACTTTCAATGAATGGACTAAAATCTCCATACGGGTAGGCGTATGTAGTAATATCACCAAAATGATTTCTCAAAATTTCTTTAGATACTGATAGTTGATCATGAATTTCTTTGTCGTTTAGACGTAAAAGTGACTGATGAGTTACCCCATGAGATCCTATTTCCCACCCGTGTTCTTGCAGAGTCTTAAGTTCTGCTATATCCATATGGCGTCGTCTCGTTTTATCTTTGTAATTCCAGTCATTGTATTGCCCAAGATAATCCGTGCAGACATACACTGTTGCAGTGAAATTATGTTTCTTCATTATTGGCAGTGCATTATGAATAAGGCCGTCATATCCATCATCAAAGGTGCAAACTATGAGTGATTGTTTATCCTCGTCAGAGCTTAAGGCGTACTCTTTCATAGAACAAAGCTTATAACCGGCAGCATGTACATCATCCACAAATTTTTCAAATACACTCGTAGGAGTAGTTATGTTATCATGATATGAGCCTTGAACATCATGAAGCGACACAGACAATACTCCGTCTTTATGACATCTGACTGACTTTTTACTTATGTTACCAGAATTGAGAAGGTATCGCCATTCATTTTCTATCTTCTCAGGGCTCACAGCATCGAAAAAAGACGAGTAAAAACTCTCATAACGTTTATTCAAATCTTTACTTGAAATTAGACACCCAATTTTCTCAGCCATTATTTGAGGATTCAATGAGGGAAAAATAATTTGCTCGAATCTCTCCTTAGCGTATTCTGCTACAAATCCTGTATCTGAAAGTATAACAGGTATTCCCATGGACATAGCATCCACGACTGAATTTCCCATACCTTCACATATAGAGGCTTGAATATAAAAGTTCCAGCCAGCTTGTATCTTACGAAATTCTTCCCGAGTCTTCCGCCCATAAAACACCACTTGATTAGTAATGTCTAATTCGGATGCAATATCTTCATATTGAGTCCTTACGTCTTCATCAATCCTACCGACCAAATCGAGGATGAACCTTCGATTATGGATTCGTTTAGCAAGATAAGCCAGAGTATGTAATAGTTCTGATACACCTTTTTTCTCGTTCAGGTTGGTAGCCCCAGTGCCTAATACAATCGTATCGCTTGAAGATAATTCCTTTATGCGAGAATTAACTCGATGAGCGGAATTTGGAATAACGTTGAACTTATAATACTGCTTACATATCAGTTTAAGATTACTGATAATTTCCGAAGATAAACAGATGATCTTTTCCGCCGTATCACATGAGAACTTGTTATATTGGGTCTGTTCTATACTCCATTTGCACAAATTGGCATCTGAGCCACGATACATAACCCAAAAACGGTTCATCGTTTTCCTTGCCAATAAAGCCCCATAATATCCATTGAAACCGCCACCAAAAGAAATAATAAGATCGTAAGGTGCCACTGAAGCATGGTCTGTTTTGAGCTTCTTCTCCATTGCCAATTCAAATCCGAGATGTGGATTGTAGCCGCCGGAAATTTCATTTTCTTTGATATTGGAAGAAGATATAACAAGTACATGATGCCCAATGCGATTAAGCATCTTAACAAAACGTTGGCAGCTGTATGCAAGTCCGCCTCCGTCCTTATTATTTTCGTTGGTTACAACTACAATATTCATTCAGAGTGTCTTATTATATAAAGATTTTTGGTTCGTTTATTTACCGGATAGGAATAGGTCTTAAACACAGATATGTTAGCGTTTGGGAATAGGTCTCGAATATCTTGCTTAGATAATCTTATCCAAGTAGGGAAATCATTATCCGGAACAGAATATGAGGAATCTATTACTTCGAGCAATACTGTTTTAGGGAGACCTGCGGACTTATAAAAATATAAAAGTCGTTGTAGGTATTCCTCTTTGTTCAAGCATTCATCAGCATAGACACAGTTAACCATTATCATTACATCTGCATCCTCATAACCATGAGGATAATCAGTGTTTAATATTACCTGTCACTTATACACTTCTCAGAGCCCACGAGACGCTCATGAATCGGGT
>CAMWQF010000228.1 GCA_947176285.1 uncultured Porphyromonadaceae bacterium | reverse complement strand
AGTCGTATTCTCCGAATAAATCATTTCGATGAAAACGCTGACAACGATGAAAACATTGACAACTCTTATTACTTTACTTGGCGTCCGTCGAAGAAGCGGATGATGCGGTCGGTCTGGTGTGCTTGCTCTTCGTTGTGAGTCACCATCATGATAGTGCGTCCGTCTTCGCGGTTGAGTGCGTGGAGTAGATCCATTACTTCTGCACCCATCTTCGAGTCGAGGTTGCCGGTAGGCTCATCGGCTAGGATTATCTCCGGATTGCCTACTATGGCACGTGCTATGGCTACGCGCTGGCACTGACCGCCTGAAAGTTGTGATGGACGATGACGCATACGATGGCTGAGACCAACTCGCTCGAGAACTTCCTTGGCGAGTTTCTCGCGCTCTGATGCGCTCGACTTGCGGTAGAGTAGTGGGAGCATCACGTTGTCAATCACGTTGAGAGAATCAATGAGATGGAAACTCTGGAATACGAAGCCGAGTTTTTGATTGCGGAAAGCGGCGAGATGAGAGTCATTCATACCCTCCACGTTTGTGCCCGCAATGGTAACGGTGCCGGAAGTCGGAGTGTCGAGTAGACCTACGATATTTAGTAAGGTTGACTTGCCGCAACCGGAAGGGCCCATAACAGATACGAATTCACCTTTGTCGATGTGGATGTTTACATTTTCGAGAGCCTGAGTCTCTATTTCATCTGTACGATAGATTTTGTTGATGTCTTTTAGAGTTATCATAGTTTCTTTTTTTAATGCATGATTCATAATTCATAATGCAAAATCTTAATTAATGCATAATTCATAATGCAAAATGCATAGTTATTAAATTCTGTTGTTATTTTTGTTGTTATATTTTGTGTCGAAGAGATTATGCATTATGCATTTAGCATTATGCATTAAGGAAAGTTATTCGTCGCGCAGGGAGTCGACGATTGGGACTCTGCCTACCTTTCGAGCCGGAAGCCACGCTCCAAGCGCCGAGGTAGTAAGTAGGAGGAGCAGGATGATGCTCCCGATGACAGAATATCTGCCGAGTTTTGTGTCATACCAGATTGGGCGGATTATACGGATTATATATGAATCGGTATCAAACTCCATTGGGAAGCCTTGATATTTTAGGTATATTATATATATAATACTTCCAATCAGCCATCCAATGAAAGCCAGCAGACATGCTTCTCCTACGATGCTCCACTCAATGAGGCTTCGTCTTGCTCCGAAAGCACGCATCACTCCCGCGTCCGGGATCCTGGTCTTACATTGCACATAGAATGTGCCGGCAATTCCCAGAAGCATGTTGACAAGGAAGAATATCACGATTATCCATTTCTGGATAAGTTCCCGTTTCTGACTTGAAAATGATTCCTCACGGATGTCTGATAATAACTGAGGATGTGTGATGTAGTAATTGCCGGAACGGTAATCTGGCATATCGTTAATCAACTTGTCTACGAAAGAACGAGGATTAACTCCTTTCCGCAGTCGCATTACTATTCCCTCAGGAGATGCCCATTCCTGATTTGCAACTCTGAATACTATTGCGGTTCGTCCGGAACCTTTTTTGTATGGTGTGTCTTCTGTAACACCGATAATTGTACTTTTTTCTTCATCATCCCAAGTAAATAGGTTTGTTCCGATCGCGCTTTTGTTGTGGCATAGCGATTTGGCTGTGGACTTGCCTATGATATAGGAATTTCCATTGTTGTTCGGCTCTGAGAATGGATTCCCGTTTATATCCTTGATTCCGAATGTAGTGAAATATTCAGTATTCGGCTTATACTCAATAAATGAGACTCCTACATAACATTCCTCGTCATCCTTCTTGAAAACGGAGTCAGCCTTTATGCCTGACATGCTTGATGATGAACTTTCAAATCCTAAACTAAAGTCGAATGTAGCGTTTTCAACTCCGTTTCGTTGGCGTAGCATGCGGAGAAGCCTATCGTAGGCTGCATCCCGTTGTTCATTGTCAGTAGGGATATTGGAATCGTATTTCTCGGAACGACTGCTAAACCTACTGAGAGAAACTTTTATAAGGCGGTCATAATCATATCCTGCCGGGATAAGTGCGGTTGTGGTCTTGATAGCCACAGGCTCGATGACTATCCATCCAATAATTGTCACGATTATCACCTCAATTAGCAGTCCTGTCGCTCTTCCGGGGTGAGCGATTATTGATTTAAATATCTGTTTCATGCCTTGTTATCGTTTTGAATTTAAAGATTCAGTAATCTGTCTGTGCATTGCTATACGAGCCGGAATCCATGCCGAGATTACGTTAAGTATGAGACAAATGGCAAGTGTAAGAGCGAAAAGTAATGGTGCGAATGCCATCTCACCGGTGATGAAAGACGCTGATTCGCTGAATGCAGATCCGTTACCATACGCAAGAGGAGTTAGTTCGAGTAGGAATGTTCCCGCTAAGGAGACGATCAGCCATGCGGCTATAAGCCCGATGAATCCACCTATCAGTGTAAGTATGAGGTTTTCGGTTATCACCATGCTCATTAGTCGCGGTCGTTTTGCTCCGAAGCAGCGGCGTACCCCTATTTCCGATCGCATTCGGTCCATTCTGGCTCCTATGAGACCACTTATATTGAGAGCCGGAATTAACAGTATCACAAGAAGTGCTATTAAGAATGGTTTCCATAGTTCAAAAGCAGTGGATTCATCCTTGACCTGAAAAGTGGATTCAGGAGAGTAGTCAATTTGCGGGTTTGCTAGTACATGCTCGGCATGCGACATGACTACAGGAATATGGAATTTTGGTGCGGTTGAATCGACTGAATTTATCCGTTGGCATACCTCACGTATATATGCTCTAAATTCATTTTCCTTACCTGGTTTCACCTTGATAATAGCTCTGAAGAGTCCTGTGAACTTTTGGGGCCATCTTGTATCGTTGCCGGATGTAACAGGGTAGAACACTTCGCCATATGAGTCAAGGCAGAGCGGGCTGCCTTCTCGGAATACTCCTTTGATACGGTATTTATTGTGGTTGATGCTGATATCATTTCCAACGGCATCTTCCGGAGTCGGAAACAAGCGTCTCGCTACCTTGTCACTGATCACTACGGTATGCACGCCTGGTTCAAGATCCTCCTGTGTGAGTGGTTTCCCTGCTTTGAATTCATACTGATAAAAGTCGAAAAATGATGGCTCGACATCTCTTGTCTGAACATGGAATTCCGGTGCATTGCCGTCGGGCTGTACCATCGGAAATCCACTGTTCCATGCAATCATAGAAGTGACTTTCTCAATAGAAGGAATGCTATCATGCAGGAATTCGCCAATAAACTCTGAACTTAGTCTGCTCGTACTCGTAGAGTATTCATTCCGTATTACGGTTGATTCGATATAGGCGGTAGCAGACCTGTCATATTCTGGATATACGGGTCCAAGTTGACCATAGAGTAGCATTCCGTAGATCATCGTGAAAGTGATTGTGAAGGCTACTCCTATGATATAAAGCGATGAAAATCCTGGTGTATTCAGCGCCTCTTTTATTGTCTTTTTTATTAAGTTCATAGTTGGATTTTAATGCATAATTCATAATGCATAATTATAATCAGATGATGCCTTATGCTATATGAGAATGCTTTTAAGTAAGTTCGTATTGTCAGTTGAATTAAGCATTATGCATTGTGCATTATGCATTGATGAAATTACCTTACTCGGAGTGAGGAGGAGTCCTTGAAGCGAGACATGTCTGAGAGAACTACGCGGTCGCCGGGGCGGATGCCGCTCTGGACTTCTACGAATTCATAGTTGGAATTGCCGAGTTTCACATCATGCTTTTCGAGTTTCTTGCCATCCTGGCTGAGGAAGAATAGGCTATAGGTGCCCGGACCGGTGTAGAATGACCCGTTGGGTATGCGGACAGCATCGTCTACAACATCGCATGCTACAAAGATGTCTGTCTTTAATCCGGAACGGAGACGTGGATGAGCGTCATCTTCAAGACGTACAGTAAACTTAATTACTCCATTTTGCGATTGAGGAGTGAGATTTGACACCACACCCTTGAGCCGTTCTTTACCTATACGCACGATGGCTTGGCTGCCTACGCCAACCTTACTTGCGTAACTGTCTGATATCTCACCATCTACCCGGAAGTGTCCAAGGTCGGCAATGACGGCTATCTTCTGACCTTCGCTTACTTTTTCACCAATCTGGTCTTGAATGAAAGTCAGAGTTGCATCGCGTGGTGACGATACTCGAGCATCGCTTAGTGTTCTGCTCTTCTCGTCAAGGTTGCGGCGTGCTATGTCGATATCAAGATGCTTTACGTTTTCAGATGCCTGTGCCACACGCTTTTCGTTGGCGAGTTGCTGTTTCATCTGTTCCAATTCCAGCTTCCCTGTGCTCACTGCAAGTTCTGCTTGGCGTACTCGGTCGCCTGTTCCCGATCCGATGCTGTCGAGATACTTCTCATTGCGAAGTTCTGCCTCCAGGCGACTGAGAGTCATTTCCTTTACCTTGACTTGCATGGCAAGATCGGTAAGGCGAGTGTCGGAATTTACACGTTGTTGGTCAAGTTCATGGTTTTTCATTGCGATTTGGTCGTTTAGTTGGCTCACCTCATTTTCTGTGCTCTGGAGGTCTAGGCGAAGGAGGGGCGTGCCTGCCTTTACTGAGTCGCCGGCGCGACAGTAGACTTCTACTATGCGGCTGTTGATGGGAGAGGTGATGATTTCTTCAAAGGCTGCTGCAACTGTGCCGGTGCCTGTCACTGTCACATCAATGGTGCCTGTGTCAGCAGTTCCGATTATGAGGTCGGAGGATGCTACTGAGGCGCGCATCATTGATCCGAGTCCTATTGCTCCGGCTATCACAGCTGCTGCGATGCCTCCGATCTTAAGTATCCGGTTGCGTTTTGCTTTGCGGCGTTCTGAGTTGGGTATTTCTCTGTCCATTATTATTTAGATGTCTGTTTTAAGTTTTTTATGTAATTAAGTCTAATTTGGCGAATGAACCTAATAAACTCAATTCTAAATTATTTGTTGCAATAGTCGTGCCAAAAATGCAAACTATTGATAATTAATACATAATGATTTTTGGTGGTGTCCGATTTCGTACAGTTTTGTCCGTTTTTGTATGAATTGATAACTTTTCGACTATAAAC
>CAMWQF010000227.1 GCA_947176285.1 uncultured Porphyromonadaceae bacterium | reverse complement strand
GTATAGAGTATAAAGTATAGAGTATAAAGGACAGAGTAGGCAACTTATTTAATCTTTTATATCTTATCTTTTATCTCTTATATCTTATCTTCTATCTCTTATCTTTGACATTTAATATCTATAGGAATTTTCCTACTATATAAAACGCTCCGCGGAGTCCGCGCTTAGTCCAATTATAGGCAAAGCGGATGAGCGGGCGTTTTTCTTTTGGAATCTCCATAAGAGCCTGCTCATAAAGAGGCTGAGCAAGTTCAAGATGCCCTTCCTTTGCATAGTCTGCTGCCAAGATTGCCCTTCTATAAGTGATTATATTGTGAAGCCTTTGCTTATCTTCACGTCCACTTTTTTCTATTGTCTTGTCGATCTCATCGAGCGACATTTCCCAACACCCATGCTTGCTTGAATAACTCAATCCGGTGATACTGTCTGATTGGGGATGAATATCCATCAATGGCCTACGAAATGCCTTTACCTTAGGTCTGAGCATCATTATGCGGCTACCGGTCTCAAGGTCATTCCAAGTTGGAATATCACCTCTCCAGCCTCCTGCTTTCCTTAAAAACTCAGTTTTTATAGCATATCCAAGTGTGCGAAAAATTGAATGTACGAGGTGCATCTCGAGCAAATTTCCGGTGATGGAATGAGAAATTTCTATCTTATTTCCTTTATGAGTAGCTACGGGCCAAGCCACCATATCTATTTCCGGATACTTTTCCCATAACTTCATGATAGAAAACACGCAATAGGGCTTCATTTCATCATCTGAATCGAAAAACATCACCTTGTCGGTCTTGACATGTCGCAGACCTGTTCCCCTGGCATAGGTCGCCCCCTTCTGTGATTCACTAAGCAACTCAATCCGGAAATCATCGGAATTGTTTTTTTTCCGCCATTGGTTTACATTTGAGTATGTCTCATCAGTAGACGCATTATCAACAACAATGACATGCAACGGCCTATATGTCTGGGCTTTCAGACTATCCAGACATCTCAAAACTAAATTTGGCCGGTTGTAGACCGGTACCACTATCGACATGCAATCTTTCATAAAGAGGCTATATAGATATAGACTTAACGCCTGAGATTATCTAAAAATTGAAAATTACTTGCAAAAAATATGAGAATTTGTTAATTTTGTGTGGTAAAGAAGAAATACGCATTGATACCGGTGTAAGATGAAGAAAATGAAGATACTGATGCTTGGCGACTATTCCAACCTTCATGCCAGTCTTGCAAAAGAATTGAGGAGGAGAGGACACGAGGTGACCCTCGTCTCCGACAGGGGAGGATATATGAAGACTGATGCTGACATAGAGATGCGTCGGCACCAGGGAATATTCGGAAGTTTTGCTTATCTTTACCGCGTCATGGCAACACTGCCTTCATGGTCAGGTTATGATGTGGTGCAACTGATAAATCCTCAATTTCTAAGTCTGAAACCCGGGAAACTGAAGATCATATTCGACATACTGAAGAAAAACAACCGGTCGGTATTTCTTACTCTCTGCGGAAATGACCATTTTTTCGTTAAAGACTGCGTAGATTCGGATCTTTTCAGATTCTCCGAATTTAGGATAGGGAAAGAAAAGGCTCCTCTTGTATTGTGTGATCCTAATCGAGAAAACGGATGGCTGATACCAGCACATGCTGACTATACCCAGCACCTTTATGACAACGTAGACGGCGCAATGTCCACGCTTCCGGAATATGACATGTCAGCCAGACGACATATGGATCCTGAGAAACTCGTATTCACTAATCTGCCTATTTCGTTAGATAGTCTTAAATTCACTTCTATGAATCTTGACAACCCTATCCGAGTATTGATAGGAATGAGAGGAGGCATGGAGATTCAGAAAGGGACTGCCAGGATGCTCGACATCTGCAAGGAGTTGGAAAAAGAAATGGGAGGGCAATTTGAGGTGAAAGTTGTAAAGAATCTTCCACTCGATGACTACCTTAACGAACTCCGCAACAGCCATATTGTGATAGATCAACTATATTCTTATTCACCCGGCATGAATGCCTTGCAAACTATGGCATTAGGAAGGATTACAGCATCAGGAGGACAACCGGAGTATTACGAGTATATAGGGGAAAACACTCAACCAATATTTTGCCTTACGCCACTTGAGGACGCAGAAACCATGAAGGATAGGCTAAAAGAACTAATTCTTGATGCAGAGCGATTAAAATCAATGTCGGAAGAAGGACGTCAACTAGTAGAAAGGCATAATGACGTGAGTAAAGTAGCATCGCTTTTTGAAGAACATTGGCAGAAACGGATACTTAACAAGGAAGCCCATGGAAAAGGAAAATTCTAAGAAGCAACCGAAGCTGCAAGTGATGATCAGCACATATGGCAAGGAAGGTCTTCAACGAGTCGCTGCCGCTTCACATCCAAGGCTAGAGGGTGTGGAATATCTTGTTAGTTTTCAGAATCCGGATTCTGAAGAAGCCGCTCTGCCGGAGAAACTTAACAGAGAAGATTTTATACTTATCACCACTCAGACCAAAGGACTTTCAATCAATCGAAACATAGCACTTTCCCAAGCTACAGCCGATTTGCTACTTATCGGCGATGACGATGCAGACTATACAGAAGAAGGACTTAAGACAGTGATTGATTCATTCAGAGACAATCCTGAGTGTGATATAATCTCATTCCGGTATGATTCGGTTTCCACCCGGAAATTTTATCCAAAGGTATCAGTATCTTTATCTCATCCTCCTAAAGGGTATTTTATATCTTCTATTGAAATCGCCATGAGGAGAGATTCTGTGCAGGGAAAGATATGGTTTAACGAAAATTTTGGTATTGGAGCAAAATTCCCTTCGGGGGAAGAAGATGTATTCATGCGCGATTGCCTTAATAGAGGACTAAACGGGATTTTCATTCCTAAGACAATAGTACGCCATGACGGCACAACAACCTCAGGACGCAATTATATGCTTCCGTCGCGTCCACAGACGAAAGGAGCCATTTTCCTGCACTTGCATCCACGTCAATGGCCTCTGCGAATGATTGCGCATGCTATCAGAGAAATACCCCTGTGGAGAAAAGGAAACGCTCCCTCTCCATTTTCCTATTGCTTCAACTGGCTCAAGGGCGCATTAAACGCTAAGAAAACTCATGTTTTCCCAACTCCTGACTATTCACTAAAATACCTGAGTAATGACCGAATCGGATAAGAAACCTTTTTTTTCAATAATAATTCCCATTTACAATGCGGAGGATTATCTTTCCGATTGCTTGCAAAGCATTCTGAACCAAGATTTTCTTGATTGGGAAGCCATTTTGGTTGATGATGGGTCTGCTGATGGGTCGCTTGCCATTGCTGAAGAATATAGCAAATCCGACTCTCGCATTCGAGTTTTCAAACTTAAAGAGAATTCCGGTGGCGCTTTTATACCACGGTTGCATGCAGCCAACATTTCCTCCGGGAAATATATAGTGCCAATTGATGCCGATGACTTGATATCAAAAAGTTTTCTTAAAACTTATTACAATTCCATCTCATTTAAGAATGCAGATTTAGTCATCGCCGAAATGTGGCGACTACAAGGCTCTGACGCACATAAGATTCTTCCATCTACGAAGGTAGATATATCTAAAATATGGACAGGACAGGATTTAGTGGAGCATACACTATGCAAATGGGAAATTTCAATGAACGGATTCGGGGTGGCACGCGACATCTATCTGGAAGCTTACCAGAAGATAAAGAAAGATGACCAAAAATCAATTTTTGCCGACGAACTTCTTTCTCGCTGGATACTTTTCTTATCCAAAAGTGTATGCTTGTGCAAAGCCAGATATTTCTACAGAAACAACAGCGAGTCTGTGACCAATGTGAATTTATCGCGTTTTATCGATAGCAAACTACATACATGTGACAATTTGATATCAATGACATCAGACATCTTTGGCACAGATTCGAGTACTTATTTCAGAGCACTTGAGAATAAACTATATGCAGTGGTGGATCTGCTTCGTCTAATCAATCATACTAAGATTGAAGACAAACAGAAAACTACTTTTATGGGATCAATTTCCTCTGCTATGAAAGATTTTGATTTGGAAAAATTGAGAGGGAAAACGAGTCCACGCTATTTAGCCCTTATGAGGCTTCCTCTACCCGTGGCAAGAATTGCACTAAAAATTATCGACAAAATAAATGGCATCTGAGAACTCTTATAAAAATATATTGAAAGGCACCTCCATGTTTGGAGGCGTTCAGGTGTTTCAGATCCTAATAAACTGGGCTCGGGGAAAGTGTGTGGCTATACTTCTGGGGACAGAAGGTATGGGGATTTCTGCATTATTTACCTCCTCTTCCAACACTCTTCAAAAATTCGCTTCTCTCGGATTGAATCTTGCCATCGTAAGGGAGATGGCAGATGGGTCAAACGATAAAGATTCTCTTTCCCATCTCACGAGCCTTGCGCTTAAGATACTGACAGCAACTTCTGTGCTCGGAGTTATAATCTGCATTCTTTTTGCCGAGCCTCTAAGCAAGATCACTTTTGGATCGACTGACCAGACCTATCAGTTTATGCTTCTTGGCATTGCTGTGGCTTTTGGCATAGCAGGAACCGGGATTCTCTCCATGCTTCAAGGACTCCATGAGGTGAAACGCCTGTCGAAAGCATCAATAGTCGGCGGACTAACAGGGCTTTTGGTAGGAGTACCTCTCTACTACTTTTATGGAACAAAAGGAATAGTGCCGGCAATGATAGCCTTGTCGTTGGCAATGTTCCTATTTTATTATATTTCTCTTCGCAATACTATTGAGAGAAAACCTTTCAAGTTCTCTCTTAAGGAGCATATGCCCATAATCAAGCGGCTTCTTGCCATGGGCATAATCCTTATGGCAAGTGATCTCATAGGCACATTGGTAACGTATGGAATAAATCTATTTGTGAGGACCTTTGGATCTTACAACGATGTGGGTCTTTATCAAGCTGCAAATTCAGCAACTGCACAATACTCGGGCATGGTATTCGCTGCCATGGCTATGGACTATTTCCCACGGCTTACCAAGGCTGCGTCTGATAATAAACTCATGCACACAATAGTAAACCGTCAATCTGAAATAGTCTCATTAATAATAGCTCCGGCTGCATGTCTGCTTATTC
>CAMWQF010000226.1 GCA_947176285.1 uncultured Porphyromonadaceae bacterium | reverse complement strand
CTATTTTATACACATGCATTATAAAATCCTACATTTACGCACAAAAATCCAGGTGATGTTCAATTTGCAAGATGGGTTGACTCTGTTAATCGAAATGTAAAAGCAATTTATAAGTTGTATACTCCATACACTAAACAATATATTCAATATGACCAGTTTTCAACAATGTTAGATTTTAATGATAGGTTTAATAGGAAAAAGTAATATCTAAAAAATTATATTTATGTTGATTTCTTTATTAAAAGTTATGACATTCATATTAATGGCAATGCCTGTTTCTACTTCAAAATGTGTGTCGACTGATAGTGATTCAATTTTGCTTCGGAAAATAGAACTATCTAAAAACTCACAAATATTTAAGATCCTTAACGAGGTTATATCTGAGGAAAGACAAAATAGTAGACATATAAATTTTTTTACTCTTGATTTAAAAGACGATATGGATGAGATAGATGTTGACATTGTAGGTCATACTAAGGAAAATTTATCCTATTGGGACGGTTATACAGGATATGTCATCGTAGATTCAATACCAATTATTGTTACAAATAATAGTAAACAAAAAATAAGATTTTCTAAAGGACAAAATAAACACTTCCCTATGGATTCTCCATATTCGCCACTCTATGTATATGATCCGCCTGTATGGAGTTTTAGAATCAAGAATGAAGACATTGCTAGATATGTGCCTTCAATTGGATGGATATGGAATAATCCTTCTCATGATAGGTCAAAACACACTGGCTCATCGTTTAGGTTAACTCGTCCAATAAGGACTTCAAATAATAAATAATTATGGTGACTTTTATCATCAATGTTTTATTGTCATTTATGACATGCTTTGTCTCACCAAATAATAATCACGAGTATATCGAAATTAAATATAAGGAGTTGAAGAGATTAGATTTATCAAAAGACTCAATAATGGGTAGTATACTTGAAGAAGTAACAGACAGAGTTAGAAACGGTGGTCGATCTGCATATTATACTGTATCAATTAAGGGATACCAAGATGGATATTTAATAAAATTTCAAAGAAGCAACCAAGATATATTTGAATCTCGTGAGCATCCGTTTGCTTACACAGAGGTCAATAACAGTATTTTAGTTTTCAATAATACAAATGAATATCACGTCGTTTATTCCTCCACTGATCAACCCATAAAGATAAAAACTGCAACATTAGATGAGAGAACAGATATAAAAGCTACCATTTTTTACTATGTTCTTGGGAATATTTATGCCCGTTTCTCTCCAGAGGTAGGTTGGATTTGGTCTGACGGCAAACCTGACGAGTATTATGTTCTACCATTACTACACCCAGGACTATCTCGGAAACAACCGGGCAGTCATCAACGGCTCGACAGGTACGATCGAGCAGGCGATAGCCTACTACCCTTACGGCGGAGTCATAGCCGACCTTGGCAACACAACCATGGGGCAGCCCTACAAGTTCGGAGGCAAGGAACTCCTGACTGCCAACGGCCTCAATGAGTACGACTTCGGGGCAAGACGATACTTTCAGGCTGTCCCGCATTTTACCTCCGTCGACCCGCTCTGCGAGAAAATCCAACATTTGTCCCCTTATCTCTACTGCGGCAATGATCCGGTGAATCTCGTTGATCGGAACGGAAAAGAACCTTCGAAATATGAGGCAGCCTTGATGTCTGGTTGTGCTTATAATGATGATGAATATAATACATATTATGAAAAACTATTACAAACAAAATGGTCCATATCCGAAAAGACTACCTCAATAACTATGAACAAAACCGGTTTTGGTGAAAATGGACTCCAATCAATGTTATTTGAACGTACTATTGATGGAGAGACGGAATACGCATACGCATTTGCTGGAACGAATTCTTTCGAAGATATTCTTGAAGATTTTGGCCAGATAGTTGGAACTGCTCCACAGTATTCTTTAGCCATAGAAAATGCCAAAACACTTTCGGAAGAAATCGGAAATGCAGAACTCACATTCGTTGGACATTCTTTAGGTGGTGGCGAGGCTGCTGCTGCAAGTATGGCAACCAATAGAAAGGCTATCACATTCAACCGAGCTTCTGTGAGCAAACTAACACAATTATTCCATAATCTTGGATCTCCACGAAACATTAGGAACATAATTGTAAAGTCACAGGATTCGTCAGGTAACTATGTAATGGAGCCTTTGTCAAGGGTACAGAATATAAATATCTTGGGTGCTGTTATAATGCCATCGAAGGGCATTACAGAGTTCCTTAGGATAGACCGTCAACTTGGATTGTCAGAAGCACATTCCATAAAAACTATAATTAATTATATAAGATAGGGACAATGACATGGAAAGAAAACAATTAATAAAACTGGTAGCAATTGGCTTTGTTATGATTTTTTTTCTTATTGGTATATATAAATTATGTAAAATCAGGGTTCTAACTCATCTTTCGATAAGTGAACTTGAATGGATTGATCGCTATTCCCAAAATGACACGACATTCTTCAAAAATAAAGATAATCAAATTGATACAATGATTGTTTTGGAAAAGTTCATAAAAAATTCCACCTATCCTCTAAAAAACCCTTTGCTAAAGTTTGAAACAGGTGAAGATTACTATGCGTATGCGTGTATTTATTTTAAAATATATCACAAGGGAAATGTATATGACTGTAGTTTTTTTGTTAATAAGGATAGTATTTATGAACCTCCATTTTTAAATTGGAGAATGGGAAATTTTGTAAGCAACGATCAAATTCCTACGTCAAATCTGGATTGTATGCATGGTAATTTAAAGAACTCAAAATTCGTAGATAATCTTTTTGTTCCTAATGACAGTTCAATTTATATAGAATCATTTAAATGGTGTAAAAAGGTAGGTTTAAAGTCGTATACTTTAAGAGATGGTGAGGTCTATGATTTAATTGTTACACAATAATTCTGTTTCCCAATTAAGACATCTTAGTCATCAACCATTATTTAATAAAATTAACGGATTGTCCTAGACAATCGAGTAGACATAGCCCTAAGATTCTTATGGTTGAGTAATAGTTGACTTAAGTCTTCTTTTAGCGCAACAGCAACTTTCATTCCCTGCAAAATACTTGAAATAAAGTTGAAAAATAAGTAGTAAGCATACTCCTCATGCATCCCACCTAGTCAAAAGGAAACTTTTTATATAGTGTTAACGTTACCAGTGGATTAACATCCTTAGGATGCTGACTTACTAATTTTTACTCTACCATATGTTTTACAACACATTTTCCTATTTTTCGCCCTTATTATTTGTAAAGACTCTATATTTTTATTAACTTGCACTCATTAACCACAAAATCTCCTCAATGGTGAATAGCATCCAAGATATCACTTATGACAATTCCGGCAACCCGGTCCGGATTTCGTTTGCAGATGGCGGTAGCATAAGCAATGTGTATTCTTCTACGGGTGAGAAACTGAAGGCCTTATCTTATGCGGTTATCCCTAAGGAGTCAGATCCGATCGGCTCTGTCAATTCGGCATGGGATCCGCAGGCGGCTGAAGCGTCTGCTTCGGGTGGCATCTCAGGGGCGCTAAGCCGGTCTACGGTGGAATGCCACGGTCCTGTAATTTACCGCAACGGCATGGTGGATATGGTACTCTTCCCCGGAGGCTACGCAACCCTCTCCGGCTCCAGAGTCACCTTCCACTACTACACCCAGGACTATCTCGGCAACAACCGGGCAGTCATTAACGGCTCAAACGGTACGATCGAGCAGACTGTGGCATACTATCCATTCGGTGGCATCATTGCAGACCTCGGCACAAAGCCGACCTCCGGCCAGCCCTACAAGTTCGGTGGAAAGGAACTGCTCACAGCCAACGGACTCAATGAGTATGACTTCGGGTCAAGATTCTATTATTCTGCAGTACCGCACTTCACAAAGCTGGATCCGCTATGCGAGAAATATTATTGGCTATCGCCATATCTTTACTGTATAAATAATCCGGTTAATGCTATTGACCCAGATGGTAAAGACGTTTTTTTGTATGCAACAACCTTACCTGGTGGTCCGGATTATGGGGAAATTTATAGGAAATATGGCCCTACACATACTTTTATAACAGTAGTTAAAGGCAAAACAACACATTATTTTGCATTTGGTTCTGAAATAGATGGCATTGAAGGTGCTACAAAAGGTCATCTCAAACAACGTTTTTACAAACAAGATCAAGAAATATATTCTTCTAATGGGGAAAATGTTAATCTGAAAGTAAAAATTAAAATTGATCCTCCCGAAGGACTATCCTCAGATGATTTTGATAACGCTGTAATAGAAGTTGCAAATTCATATGGAGATCAAGAAGGCATAACATATCACTTTGCTACATCGTCAGAAACCACAGGAAATTGTAACACATCAACATCGACAATTCTCTTTAAAGCGGGAGTGTCAAAAGAAAATTTATCAAAAATTAGATCAAAGATCCCGGGGTTAGATTGGGGCTTTGGGGATATTAAGCCATGGACTGATACAGAACAAATCAATGCTTTAAAGAATGTAGTAGAATCCTTTACAAGAATATTGCGTTATGGAAAACTTGAAGAAGCCCTGCACTGACCCTAAACTCCGCACGTTGTTAAATCAGATTTTTGTCTCATGGTTGTATTCATTATTTGTCATGAGTATAACGGTTTCATTGTTGATTTTTGCTATTGAAAAAGATTGTGATAAACAAAATAATTTTTCAGCGATACACCATATAGTCATTGCTTTCTTAATTGTGTTTGTATTCAACAACATGAATATTCTTTTCGTGCAAATTATTCATTATTTTAACATTTTCCCATTTTTTCTATATTCCAGGCAGTGTATTGTAATCGAAACCATACTGTTCTCGTTGCTTACTTATATTACTTTATTCTTGGATATAGATATTCCAGTTACAGTAGTAAATACAATTATAGTTCTTTTTCTTCCGGAAATGGTGATGGTGATATTGATTTTGTTATTTAAATATTGTTGCAAAAGAAAGTACCGACTGCTGGAAGAAAAATATACGATACATTTTAATTCTATAAATGATAATCAAAAATATTCGTATAGCAGAACTGTAGATACTGCTTTGGGCGTTATAATTCCAAGTGCCACAATATTGGTATCACTAACTTTCTTATTTAAGTAATATATAAAATG
>CAMWQF010000225.1 GCA_947176285.1 uncultured Porphyromonadaceae bacterium | reverse complement strand
GTCATTTTCAACCTTTTAGGATAAGCAGGGGGGAAGAGGGAATATATATTCACAAAAGCCATCCGTTCGATTGATAATTTTCTCAACTAATTAGTTAACAAATCAATATAATTTACCTTACACAATATTTGTCGAAAGTCTCAACGGCTTTCGGTAAGTATTTTATGCTCTGATTGGAAGCCATCTCATCACATAAGCGAATCGCTAAAAACACCTTATTGCTCTACTTCAGAATGATCATAGTTATGTTGATCAGTCTGTATACCAGTAGAGTTGTCTTAGAACAATTAGGTGAGAACGACTATGGTATCTACGGTGTAGTTGGAGGAGTTGTAACTATGTTTTCTATCCTTTCGGCATCACTGGCTTCGGCAATAGGCAGGTTCATCACTTTTGAATTAGGGAACGAGAATCCTCAACGTCTGAAATTGATTTTTTCGACATCTATTTGGATTCTGATTGGACTTGGAGGGATTATCGTCTTATTGCTTGAGACAGGTGGTGTCTGGTTTGTCAATTGTAAGATGAATATCAATCCTGCCAGACTGACAGCCGCCAACTGGGTTCTTCAATGCTCAACGATAACATTTCTTGTCAATATGCTGAGCGTGCCATATAATGCCACTATCATAGCGCATGAAAGGATGAACGCTTTCGCTTATATTGGGCTTCTTGAGGCGCTTTTAAAACTCGGGGTGGCACTTATTTTATTCATACCTTCTTTCGACTCCCTGATAGTCTATTCAATCCTATTAGCAGTTTCCTCTGTCATAATACGACTGATCTATGGCGTATACTGTAAGCGTCATTTTGAAGAATGCAGTTTTGAATTCTCATTCAATACATCCATTTTTAAAGAGATGCTTGGCTACTCAAGCTGGAGTTTCATTGGCTCATCTTCTGCCATACTAAAAGACCAAGGTGTCAATATCATTATCAATCTGTTCTGCAACACAGCAGTAAATGCTGCAAGAGCCCTCTCTACTCAGGTCAATGCCGCTATCTATGGCTTCGCTCAAAATTTTATGCTCGCAGTCAACCCACAGATCATAAAATCATATGCATCCGGACAGATTGAAAATATGTTAGATCTTGCTTTCAAGAGCTCCCGACTATCATACTATTTACTATTGTGCCTCTCAACTCCTATCATAGTTACAATGCCTTATGTCCTGGGAATATGGCTGACTGTGATACCTCCATACACCATAAGCTTCACGAGGCTCACATTGATTTTGGGAATGCTTGAAGTCATTTCTATGCCATTGCAATACATGAATCAAGCTTCAGGAAGAATAAAGATTTACCAATTGACTGTCGGAGGGATTCAGATGCTAAACTTTCCCTTGGCTTATATTCTCATGCGAAATAGTTTCTCACCTAATTCGGTGTATATTCTTGCTATCATCCTCTCTCAAGTATGCTTAGCAGCTCGGTTGATAATACTTCAACATACAATTGCACTACCTGTCAAGCGCTTCCTGTCTGATGTCTATGCAAGGATATTGTCTGTCACACTCATCTGTGTCGTTGCCGTAGCATTGATATTGTTTATTGTGAAGATTTTTGGCAACTTTCCTATACTAAACTTTGCATTGTCATTTGCTATCACACTTGCAATATGCTACTTCATAGGATTATACGCGGCAGAAAGACGATTGCTTTCTTCAAAACTGTTTGAGTTCTATCATAAAATCAATTCCCGACATGGCTATAAATAAAACAGGCACAGATTGCTGTGGTTGTACTGCATGCGCAGCCGTATGTCCGAAAGATGCTATAAACATGGTTGCAGATCCTATGGGTTTTAAGTATCCGAAAGTGGACTACGACAAATGTATCGAATGCGGACTTTGCGAAAAAACATGTAGTTTTACAGACTCATATAAGACACCGGATAACTTCAGCCAACCAATTCCTTATGGTGCACGACTAAAAGACATTAATCAACTGATGAAAAGCCGGAGTGGTGGTGCCTTCGTTGCTTTCTCCGACTGGATTCTTGATAAAGGAGGAGTAATCTATGGAGCTGGATACAAAGGACACTTTATTGTATCACATAAAAGAGCAATCAACTCCGAACAACGTGATGAATTCAGAGGGAGTAAATACGTTCAGAGCAATCTCGACGAGATATTCAGAGCAGTCAAGACAGACTTGGAAGCAGGCCTTTGGGTTCTTTTCAGCGGAACTCCTTGCCAGACTTCAGGATTACAGTCTTTTATACCGGAGAAACTGAAAGAGAAATTAGTCACAGTGGATATTGTGTGTCACGGAGTGCCAAGTCCACAAATCTGGCAAGACTATATCCACTATCTTGAAGATAAGGAAAGAAAATTTGTCATAGGAGTTGAGTTTCGTGATAAAAAACGTTTTGGCTGGAAAGCTCATAAAGAGACTATTACTTTAGCCGAACCTCAAACCACTGTTTCAACAGACATTTACACTCATTTATTTTTTAAGAACATTATGCATAGACCGTCATGCGGAGAATGCAAGTATTGTAATATCAGAAGGCCTGCCGACCTCACATTAGCAGATTTCTGGGGATGGGAGAAAACAGGAAGCCATATTAATGATGATGACAAAGGATTATCACTTGTTTTTGTTAACACACCTAAAGGAAAAAACATTTTTGATACAGTCTCCGATAGATTCTATGTAATTCAGACCAGCATTGAGAATTGCATGCAGTCTCATCTAAAATCACCGACGAAACTCAACCCTCTCTATATCGAATTTGCCAATGATTATGCAGCCCACGGATTTAAGTATGTATTAAGAAAGTATGGTAATGTTGGTATCAGGCACAAGGCAAAAACTGCATTATCATTAATCAAAAGAATCCCCTTAGTCATTATTAGACTATTTAAATGAAAATTGGAATTTTGACATATCATCGTTCTCAAAATTTCGGAGCTCTGCTTCAGGCTTTAGCCTTAAGAAATTTTTTGGCAAAATTAGGACATAAAGTTGATTTCATTGATTATTGGCCTGATTATCATAAAAATTTGTATAGCCCGATTAATTGGGATTTGCTTAAAATGCCAGAGGGAATAAGATCGTTGTATTATTTTGCCCGTAACATATTGCTTTATCGCAGTAGACAACGACGCTCAAGTATTTTTAAAGCGTTTATTTCCAATCACATCTTGAATCACACTCATCCTTACAACAAAGAAGAGAAATTCGACACCATAATTTATGGCAGCGACCAAATATGGAGAAAGCAAAATGGATTGGGGAATAAATTCAATCCTGTCTATTTCGGGGATAATATTCTTACTACAAAAAACACCATATCTTATGCCGCAAGTATGGGTGTGATACATTCTGATGAGGATGACAAAAAGTTCTTAAAAGAAAAACTCTCAAAGTTCAGCAAAGTGTTGGTGAGAGAATCTTCATTATGCGATTTATTGCGTGAATGTGATATTGACTCTTCAGTTGTTCTCGACCCTACTCTTCTCTTGTCACAAGATGATTGGATAGAAACATTCGATTTGAAAATAGAAGACCAGCCGGACTACCTTCTCTTTTATGACCTTCAGATGGGAAATATAGATTTTGCAGTAGTTAAGCAATTTGCAGAAGAGCATGATCTAAAGGTTAAAGTACTGACCGGCGAGCCATGCAACAAAAAAGAACCTGGAATTGAATATCTGGATTATGCCGACCCGGAAATGTTTGTGGCCCTTTTCTATAATGCAAAATTCGTTTTGACATCCTCTTATCATGGATTGGTGTTCTCACTGTTGTTCAACAAAGAATTCTATACTTTTTTCAAGTATAATAAGGGAAGGGCCGAATCACTACTGAAAAAATTGTCTCTGACAGAGAGAATGCTCGATCCTCAAATTGAAAAAATTCCCAATATGTTGTCAATCGATTATAATGTAGTAAATTTTTTATTAAAAATGGAGAGAGCAAAGTCTATCCAGATGCTGACCGAAGCTTTATCTTCCACTATACATTCATAGTTACATGTGGACATTATTTAAAGTGATAAATATCTTGTGGCTGTTTATATCAACCTATTGGTGGATTACTGCCGGAATCAATCAGGGATTCATCATTATTATGGTCAATGCCATAATGATATTATGCTTAAGCATGTTGCCGATAAAAATAAAATTAAACAGACAGGTTGGCATCATAGAAGGCATCATTATTCTAACTTCATTGTGGTATACTTGGATTGATGGACCCATTATGGGATTTACTGTAATTCTTTTGTATATGCCAGTGCAATATCTGATTCAACTCCCGTTGGACTATCAAAAAGACCTTCTAAAGTTCTGCACCAAATGGTATTCTATATTGATTTCCATATCTCTTTTGATGTATTGGGCATCATTTTTCATAAGCATTCCATCTATCGGGCTGTTCGTGCATAATCCTTATCCCCCTTTTCTAAATCACGTTTTCTTCATTGAGACCACTTTTGATTATGGTATCTTTACGAGATTCAATGCATTCTTTCTAGAACCCGGGCATCAGGCTATTCTAAGTACATTTATGATTATAGCAAATAGATTCAGATTCAAAGAATGCCCTTGGCTGTGGCCTCTGACATTGGCCGTCATATACTCGTTCTCTCTTGCAGGCTATATTCTCCTATTTATAGGTTTCTGCCTATTGAAAGTCAATACAATATGGAGATTTCTGGCGGTTGCCGGATTAAGTGGAATAGTTGTAACGGCAGCAATAAACTTTACTGGTGGCAACAATGCTCTTAACGACCTAATCATAAGTCGATTGGAAAAAGACGATAGTCAAGGCATAAAAGGAAATAATAGATTTTTCAACGATACCGACTTCGTTTATTCAAAGGCAGTAAAAAAAGGGGATCTGTTGGCAGGAGTCAAAAACAGAACAAATATGGACTTGATAGGCGGAGCCGGTTTTAAGATCTACATCATTAATTATGGGCTAATCGGAGTGCTTCTGACATTTCTATTATATCTTTCTCTAATACCCCCAAGTCCTAATTACAGATACACAATTACATTTATCTTATTACTATCTTTATGCTTTCTACAAAGATCATATCCGACATGGTATTCTTGGCTGTTTCCATATGTAATGGGCATTTACATTGCAAAAGGAAATAAGAACCCATCTCAAGATAATTTGATATCATAATAATAGGCTCATTTATCATCTTTATCC
>CAMWQF010000224.1 GCA_947176285.1 uncultured Porphyromonadaceae bacterium | reverse complement strand
TTTCCCCATTCTAAATTCTCAATTCTCCATTCTCAATTCTCAATTCTCAATTCTCAATTCTCGATTCTCAATTCTCAATTCTCAATTCTCAATTCTCAATTCTCAATTATTCTTGGAGTAGTTGTCAAGCCCTTGCTTCAGGAATCTCTTATAGCCCGGGATATCCTCTTCATAGACAAAGGCGGGCGCAAGAGGATTACCGTCATTGTCAACCAATACATGGAAAGGTTGGGCATTAGCGCCAAACTTAGAGCGTTGCAAGTAGCTCCACTTGTCGCCATAAGTGCGGAGAGTGCGCTGCGTGCCGTCTTTCTCTGTGACCTTGATAGGTTCGGGAAGGGCTTTCTTCTCATCCACCATCAGGGTGACAAGCACATAATCGTTGTCGATAGTGGCTTTGATATCCGGATCTGTCCAAACAGCAGCCTCCATCTTTCGGCAGTTCACGCAACCGTAGCCGGAGAAATCAAGCATTACCGGTTTCCCAAGTTTGCGTCCGAGTTCCATGCCTTCCTCATAGTCGTCTACCACTGCATGCACATCTCCTTCATAGAGGGAAAAGTCTTGCGTATACGTAGGCGGAGCAAAGGCGCTGATTGCCTTCAGAGGTGCTCCCCAAAGTCCCGGAAGCATATAGATGGCAAATGCAAATGAGATGCATGCGAGCATGAAACGAGTAACTCCTGTCTTTTCAACCTTATCGTCGTGCGGGAAAGTGATCTTGCCGAGTAGATATACGCCAAGAAGTGCAAATATCACAATCCATAGGCTTACGAACACCTCGCGGTCGAGGATTCTCCATCCGTATGCAAGGTCAGCAACAGATAGGAACTTGAGGGCAAGGGCAAGTTCAAGAAATCCAAGCACAACTTTCACTGTATTCATCCATCCTCCGCTCTTCGGCATACTATTGAGCATGGTCGGGAACATGGCGAAGAGTGTGAAGGGGAGGGCAAGCGCAAGCGAGAAACCGAACATTCCGACAGCCGGAGAAACAAAGTTGCTAGTGGATGCGGCTTCTACAAGAAGAGTGCCGATGATAGGACCGGTGCAGCTGAATGAGACCAATACAAGCGTGAATGCCATGAAGAAGATGGAAAGCATGCCGGTAGTGGCATCTACCTTGGAGTCCATCTTGTTGGTCCAGCTTGATGGTAGTGTGAGTTCAAAGCCTCCCATGAAAGAGATGGCAAACACCACAAGAAGCAAGAAGAAGATGATGTTGAAGATGGCGTTTGTGGCAAGATTATTGAGTGCCGAGGCTCCGAAAATAATAGTTACAGCCAATCCCAGAAGCACGTATATCACGATAATGGAGCCTCCATAAGTGGCAGCATCGCGGATAGCCTTTTTGCGGCTCTTTTTATTTTGCTTCAAGAAGAATGATACAGTCATTGGAATCATTGGCCATACACATGGGGTCACAAGCGCGATAAGTCCACCTAAAAATCCTGCTATAAATATATAGAGCAAGCTTGTTGTGGCTTCAGGAGCATCTGTCTCAAAAGCGCGCAGTTCTGCCTCAACATTATTCCACCATCCGGCTTTTGTGACATCTCCTTGAGTCAAGGCTCCAGGCACGAGCGGTCCGTCTGCTTTATGTAGGGAGTCAACTTCTTCTGCTATTATTTCCGCTTTTTCTTCGGAAGGAGTTTCTTCTGCTACTGCTTTTGGCTGAGGAAGTTCACTTACAGACGCTACAGGTGCTTTCCCGGTAAGGCTCTTTGCTCCAAACACCTGTGTACATCCTGAGTCATTGCAAGCCTGGCCTTTGATTTCTACGTCTACTGAATAACTTGCTGCTGTTGGTTTCAGTTTCTGTGTAAAGGTCACCTTGTTGGAATAGAAGTGTTGGTCTACTTCAAAAGTATCGTCGAATTCCTTTGTATATGGATGGTCGGCGGTAGGAGTGCCAACTGTCTCGCATCCCTTGGTGTCGAAATAGAATACAAGAGGATTAGATCCTCCGGCGGGATTGTCAATGGAATAGAGATGATAACCGGCATCGATGGTTGCAGTAGCAACTACTTTGGGAGAATCAGTGCCGTCACCGACAAGTTTGATATCCCATTTCACTGCATCAGCCGAAATTCCGGTCACGCCTATAATCAAAGCGTACAGCCCCAGTAAAAATGATATTGTTAGTCTTTTCATATCAATAAAAGTATTTCTCAATTAATCACGTTGACAGAAATCACTTGCTGCACATATTTGTCGTTGTCTTGGAATGCAATGACCACAACGTCGCAGTTCTCGGCAACCCAATTATTTGGAATTGTCATAGACGCTGAGCCGGTCACTACGGAAGCCGAAGTGAAAGTCTTACCTATATTTTCACCCCACGTTCCGTTTAGAGAGGCACGAAGCACATGATTATGCACGTAATCTTCATTTACCTTGCCTCCCGGCATCTGCTGAATGCCGAGTATATTGTTTTCTACAAGCCAAACGGCAATACTGATGCTTTCATTAAGATCATCACTAAATCCTACCTTATAATTCACTGTAAGGTCGCGAGAAGAATCATCAAAATCGCACTCAGCATCCAACATCACATATGAAGGTTCTTCGAAAGCTTTCTCTGCATCAGTCATCCAATTTCCGTAGTCGGAAGACATTGATGATTTAAGACCATTGAATATAGCTGTCGGAAAACCATTTGGACTTCCGTAGTATTTAAAAATCTCGGTTGCCTCTTTACAAGTGAAATTTTGAAGAGTACCGGGTTTCGGATGATATGTGATCATAGGAATGGTATTGATATTTCCTTCCGGATGCAGTCCTACGGAAACAACTTTGTCAGCACCTGCATCATGTTTTATCTTTTCTACTGCTGCAGCTCCCAAAGGGCAGTTGATGCATTTGTTGCCGGTAAACTCCATGATTAGCAGATTCCGGCTTACCGGAGTTTTTTCTGCCATATAATATCTGTCATCTTCCGAAATATTGTCGCAGCTTGTGGCAATTCCCGCAAGAAGTAATAATCCAAAAGTAATGTGAGATGCTTTCATTAGAAAGTATAGTTATAAGTTATGTTGAAACCCTTTGTCTCCGGCACCCAACGGCATACACCGCCTGAGCAGTTGTAGCCTTCCTTCACTCGTCCATAGCCGAATGTGAATCGGTTAGCCTTAAGATTATATGTCACAAGGGCTGAATAATAATTGTCATTGTGAGTGCTGTTCCAAGTGTCGGTCAAGGTTATCATCCAGTGAGGAGCAAACGACACCTCAACAAGACCTGCCAACCAGTCGCCTCTGTCTTGCTTAGTCTGCAGATATTGCGCTTCGAATCGAAGTTGCGCTTTCTTCGCCATTTTCCACTGACCTTCGTATACGAATATATTGCTCGTCACCATGCCGCCATGTCCTTCTACGATTGTCTGGTTGTATTTTTGGAACATGTAGAAGATCGTCATCTGGTATTTTCTGGAGACCTTCTTATTGAGTTCAAAGTTAAGGTCGGCATAATAAAGGGAGCCTATTTTCCAGAATGGAGCACTATATTGATTAGTTCCCGGTTCGCGATCTGCCAGTAATGCGCCAGCCGGTTTGTTGTAGTCAAGTCCTGAAATATAGCTTGCGCTGAGGCGCACGTTTGTGCCATACTTCCCTCCGAGCGCAGTTTTCTTCTTAAATAGGTATCTCAGGTCGGCTTGGAAAGCCCATTCCCCGTCTGCTTGTGTAGCATAAGGATACATCGCTGCAAGTGCGAAAGTCTGGGTCAAGGTGAAGGCCGGCAGATGGTTGACAGTCGAACTGAGTAGATAGTCAGCCTCTATCACTCTCTTTGAACGGAAATCCATGTTCTCACTTCTTTTTGCCTGAAGAAGAGCGGAGAATCCGCTTTTTGAGTAAGTGCCGGAAAGCAACACTGCCTCACCGCGGCGATAAGTGAAATTATTGAGTGTATTCGGGTCATTATTTTTCGTGGCGTATTCCAACAGGAAATTGAAATCATGAACCCTCATCTTTACCCTACCGTCGAAAGCTGCGATATTTTTCGGAAGATTAAGGAAATAGTTGTAGCCGGGGGTTGGCTCAGGTACAAGGCTCTCCGAAGGTGTGACTTTCCTCTTCTCGTCTTTGTCGTGTTTCCCTACATAAGAAGCACCGAGGGTTACACCGAAATTCTTGTTAAACTTATCCTTGAAAGTCTCGTTGAGTGTCCATTCTGCATCTGCACCCCAAAGCCATGAAGAGTTCCATTCCCAGTAGCGTCGTTGTTTGCCGCCTAATGCTGTAAGATGCACGCCTTTAGCAGGGTTTACCTTTACTCGCGCTCCTCTGATGGCATTGTCAACTCCAAGAGAGCGTTCCTGATAAGTGCGCAGGATAAGTCCGGACCCGAATTGCTCGTAGAAATCGCCTACTGTGGCTTGCCAGCATTTATATCCGCCGGTTGCCCAGATATAGGGGACGCCCCAACCGCCGAAACCTTTATCATAGCCGGGAAGTGGCCATTTTGCCCATTGAAAACGAGCACCGACTGAAACGTAAGGCGCGTTGATGGTAAGATCGAAGTATGTATTGTTGAGCACATCTTTCTCATATTCACCTGTCTTTTCTCCCTTAAGACTGTAAGGGATAAGGAATTCGGACTGGATAGAGCCGTTTGCTCGGATTTTTCTCCACCATGCATTTTCATCTTTTGGGGCGGAAGGATCATAAACAAATGTAGAAGGACGTTTTGAAACTCCTTCCACATAAGTAGAGGAGAGTCTTTGCTCTCCCTCCACATAAGTATTGACATCCTGCACTTCAACAGCAGTAGCATCGGCAGAATTTTCTGCCATCATGCCGGTTGATCCTAAAAGAAGGGAGCAGAATGGAATGACTATTCTTTTCATCTTTTTTAGGTCAGTTCGATTATTTCATAGCTTTCTTGACAGCCTCGATAATTTCTTCTTCAGCACCGTCAACGTAACCCTGATGGTTCCAAACGATATTCCCTTCACCGTCTACTACGAACACGTGAGGAGGATCGCTGACTCCGAGCTGACGTTTGAAATCGCCGTTGGGATCAAGAAGCACTTCATATTCCCATCCTTTGTTTTCTACAAATGGTTTTACGCGCTGTTCGTTCTGAGCCTCGTCAAGGCTAACAGCATAAATCTTGACACCGGTTTCCTCTACCCATTCATCGTAGACATCAGCGATAGCCTTGAGTTCGCGGACGCAAGGTTTGCACCAAGTGGCCCAGAAATCGAT
>CAMWQF010000223.1 GCA_947176285.1 uncultured Porphyromonadaceae bacterium | reverse complement strand
AGCGCACCTGGTTTGGGACCAGGTGGTCGCAGGTTCGAATCCTGTCACCCCGACAGAAAAGGATGTAATCAATGATTACATCCTTTTATTTTTGCGTGAATCTTACCACTCTTCTTCCTGCTCATTAGGGAACGTGAAGTCTAATATTTTTTTTGCCACTTCCTTGGCTCGGAATTTCTCTTCTACCGACTTGCGCATATTGTAGAGCAAATCGAAATTATCACAATTACGATAAGCCCACACAATACCTTCCGCCACCAGTCCGGCACGTATGGAAGGGGAGTCATTCCAGGTTGCCAGCCATCCAGTCTTAAGATGATCCACTATGTCTCGCTGCCCCCCATGATCTATTGCTACAGGTATGCATCCATACGCCTGACCTTCAATCAGCGTTCCGGGCAGAGTCTCATAGTCGGACGTTGACACCACTATATCGCAACTTTCGTAAGCATTCCTGATCTCCCTGGCTCCTTTAAGAATACCTAAATGAACGTGAGGAATGGCAAAATTGCGAAGGCTGTCGATATCTTTGAATGCACCGAAAGTGACAAGTTCCACATTAGATGCCACTTCCGGATAGGAACTGCGAAGCACATCCAAAGCTTTTTTCAACACCGGCAGCCCTTTGATTGGGTCATCAAGACGGGCAGCCCCGAAGATAATCCTAACGGGACCTGACCTTTTTCCAGCCCTATCCCTGATTTCTGCCCCGGTCTCAATTGCAAATGGATTAGGAATCACCGCAACATCAAGATCTTTCATAAGCCGGCTCTCTTTTGCTCTCTGTGCGAGCCAACCGCTGACAGCTACAAACTTAATCTTATCAGCATCATAAAAACGCTTCTTTACTTGCCAAATGCGGTGAGACAAATCGTCATCACCACTTTTCTTTCCTAACAGCGGACAATATCCGCATTCGCTCAAGAAGCCGGTGCAGCCACCTGCATGATGACAAATGCCGGTCATGTTCCACATGTCGTGCATTATCCACACCACAGGTTTCCCAAAACTCAAAATCCTTCTTATACCCTTGAAACTCAGCATTCCTTGATTGACCCATCCAAAGAATATCGCATCCGCACTCTTGAACCATGGATGACGCCATACTTTCAATCCTTCCGAAGCAGGGTCAATTTTAAAAAGAGAACTACGCTTGAAACCGTTGCGGACATACACTTTAAATCTTTCCTTAACGAAAGCCCACTGAATTTTCCGGAATGGAGCACAGACATCCACGAAATCCGCTTCGCTCAATTTTTCGCACACAAGCATCCTGGCATCTACGCCCAATTCGCGAAGAGCCACCACGAGACGATAGGTAACTATTGCCGCGCCACCCCTCAAATCGCTCTTGCTAAGAAAGATTAGCCTCAAATTCTTTTCCATCTCACCTATACGCTGACAATTCCTTTTATGGCAGGCCATGGGTCGTAGCCTTCCAATTCAAAATCTTCATATTTGAAGTCGAATATATCCTTCACATCCGGATTTATCTTCATCTTAGGGAGAGGTCGGGGTTCTCGAGTAAGTTGCAAGTTGACTTGCTCGAGATGATTTAAATAAATATGCGCATCCCCAAGCGTATGAATGAACTCTCCGGGCTTAAGACCGCACACTTGCGCCATCATCATCGTGAGCAACGCATAAGAGGCAATATTGAAGGGGACACCCAAGAAGCAGTCGGCACTTCGCTGATAGAGTTGGAGCGAGAGTTTACCATCGCTGACATACATCTGGAAGAATGCATGGCAAGGAGGGAGATTCATATTGTCAAGGTCAGCCACATTCCATGCACTTACTATGATGCGGCGAGAATCGGGATTCTTCTTGATAGTCTCAATTGCTTCCTTTATTTGGTCGATATGTCCGCCATTGTAGTCGGGCCATGAACGCCATTGATAACCGTAGATATGCCCCAGGTCGCCGTCGGGATCTGCCCATTCATTCCAAATTCTCACACCATGATCCTGAAGATACTTCACATTGGTGTCTCCTTTCAAAAACCACAGCAACTCATAGATGATGCTCTTAAGGTGGGTCTTTTTGGTGGTGACAAGCGGGAAGCCCTCAGAAAGGTCATACCGCATCTGATAGCCGAAAGTGGATATAGTTCCGGTGCCTGTGCGGTCGTCTTTCTTATGCCCATGTTCAAGTATATGTCTTAGAAGATCTTGATATTGCTTCATTTTTAATTGAGAATTGGGAATTGAGAATTGAGAATTGAGAATTATTTGGCTTTGGGGGTATTTGCCTATTATGCTCTTTAAGCCTACTATCCGTTTGGCTCGAGGAGGGGTGTCTGGCGATTGCGATGGCGGTTGAGCTGGAAGCGGATGGCATCGTTTGGGCATACTTCAGTGCAGTCGAAACAGCGGGTGCACCTCGAGTTGTCGACATGCCTTTGCTCCACTTTGATGCACTTCGAAGCACATATGTCTTCACATTTCATGCAACTGATGCACTTATCCGGGTCAATTGCTATATGCATCAACGACTGAGAATGCATACACCCTAAGGCTGAGCCTATGGGGCAGATTTTCGTGCAGAATTCGCGTCCTGCAAACCATGCCCATATCAGAACAGCCAAAAGCACCAGAATCCCTGCAGCCACTCCGACACTGAGGGAAATTCCGATTGATTGCCAAGTAGTCGCAGTGTCGGCGGCATTCACTCCTGAAGCGGCATTCCTCATGATATTCCAAGGCTCTATCACATAGCCCACAGCCAAGACTCCGGCTACGAGAGAGACAAGATATGCCGCCAATACCACATATCTAATTTTTGAGGGAGCCTCATATCGAAACGTGTGCTGTGAATTTACCTTACGCCGGGTCCATATCACCAAGTCTTGAAGAGTTCCGACCGGGCAAACCGTAGCACAGTAAATTCTTCCAAAAAGCATCGTGGCTATAATCCACACAACGGTTGCCCCGAATGTAGCCTGAATAGCAGATGGAATTATCTGAGCCCTTTCTGAAATAATGGCATAAACCGGAGCACTGGTGCCAAGCAAAAGCCAGAGCAATGACGCAAAGAGCATCACCAATGCCAATGTGATCCGGAAGCTACGCATTTTTTTAGGTTTTAGCGTTTGCGATTTCCGTTTTTCTGCTGCTCGCGAAGCATGCGCTGCTGCTCTTTCTGCATTTCCTCCAGACGAGCCATGAAGCCTGACTTCTTCTGCGGTTTCTTGGCATTCTCTCTCATAGTGCGACGAACGCTCTCTTCCTTGACAAACCATTTGCGGATGGCATAGGTCTGCATGATGGTGATGAGAAGCGAGAGGAAATAATAGTAGCTAAGGCCTGCGGCATAGTTGTTGAAGAACACGAGGAACATGAGAGGCATCAGATACATCATCCACTTCATGCCCGGCATGCTGTTGCTTTGCCCCTGCATTGAGATTTTGGTGTAGATAATGTTGGTGGCAGTCATGAGAAGACAGAAGAGAGAGATATGATTGCCGAAGTATTCAGTCACCAACGGGATGTGGGCATTCCATGAAATAATAGCATCAGGAGCAGCGAGGTCGTGAGCCCAAAGGAATGATTGCCCGCGGAGTTCAATAGCATTCGGGAAGAACGAGAACATTGCGAAGAGAATCGGCATCTGAAGCAACATCGGGAGGCAGCCCGACATCGGGTTTGCACCTGCCTTATTGTAGAGTGCCATAGTCTTCTGCTGGCGCACCATGGCATTCTCATTGCCGGGATACTTATCATTTATCTCCTTGATGTCGGGAGCAAGTATCTTCATCTTAGCCTGGCTCACATAGCTCTTGTAGGTCAGCGGGAAAAGCACAAGCTTGAGAAGGATTGTAAGCACGAGAATCACTATGCCGTAGTTCCAACCGAAACTTCCGAGGAAATTAAACACCGGAATCACGATGAGTGTATTGATCCAGCGGAAGATAGGCCAACCAAGCGGAATCAGACGTGTGAGCTTAAGGTTTTCATCCTCATAAGTATGCTTGTCGATCTTATTAAGAAGAGGATAAAGGTTTGGACCGATATAGAAGTTAAACCCTGCAGGAGTTGCTGCATTCCAGTCATAGTCATTTACCTCAGCATCGGCAGTGAGCGACTTAAGGAAAACACTTCCCTTGAGCACTTCACTATTAAAGTCGGCAGAATTGAAGTTCTTGTCGGCGATGAGCACAGAGGAGAAGAACTGGTTTTTGAAAGCAATCCATTTAAGTTTCTGCTGGCGCTCCTTGCTCTTGTTTTGGCTTTCGCTCATTTCTTCCACCGAACCGCCGAGGAATTTATAAGCAAGACGCGAATTGCGCTCCTCAAACATACGTCCTTTTTCCTGGCGATGGATATCCTGATGCCAGTTTACGCCAAGTTTTCTGACATTGCTCTGCACGATGTTAGCCATATTCTTCTGCACGACTTCCATCTTTATCATGTAGTTGTCCCCTTTTGGGAGTGTGTATTTGATGCCCCAGTAAGCATCTGCAGAGAGGTCGAGAGCCATAAGGACAGTAGAATCTGTCACCTCTTTCGGTGTGAAATAGAGATCGGAAGTCTCGATTTCCTGAGGAAGCGGAAGAACAAAGCTCATCTGATTTGACTCAGCGTCGAACATCACTACTTTTTTCTTCACCTTCTTGGTCTCGTCGGGATCATATTCAGTGTCATATTTCTTGAGTTCAGCACGAGTCACCATGCCTCCCTTTGAAGAAAGGTCAATCTTAAGAACATCATTCTCAAGGGTGAGAGTTTTGTCGTCGCCGGTCAAGAAAGAAGCAAAACGTCCGTATCGTCCTATGGAGTTTGAAAGGGCGCGCACTTTGTCGATAGCAGCAGTGTGTTCTGCCGGCGACATTGCCGACATATTGTTAGCGGCAATGTCTTTCCAACTAAGAGTCTTACCGTTTACGATGACCGTACCATAAATAGAATCCCCTTCAAGAGTGAGGTTTACGCCATTGCTGTTAAGTTCCACAGCAGTTTTTCCATCCTCAACAGCTACCGGAGTTCCGTTAGCAAGTATGTTTTTAGCGAGCCATTCGCGTTCTGTCTCAGTAAAAACTGCGGTGGCAGTCGGTTGGTTGTCTACGACGGTCTTCTCCGTCTGAGCCTGTTGCTCTACGGCAGCGGGATCCGGAGTAGTGAAATACATGAATCCGAAAAATACGAGAGCCATGAGAATAAGGCCATACGCGGTGTTCTTGTCCATTATGGGGCGGTATAAGGTTTAGTTGTTATTGTAGAAA
>CAMWQF010000222.1 GCA_947176285.1 uncultured Porphyromonadaceae bacterium | reverse complement strand
GGGTCGTCTTCTCCGGGGTGATGCGGTCGCTCACCCTTCCGCTGTAGTAGTTGCCAAGACACATTCCGGCTCCTACTATTATCATCAATATTGGCATGAATTTAAGTGCAAGTCCAGCTTGCTTCATTATAGGGCTTACATATGAATACATAGAGAAGGCTCCTGCCTGACAAAGTATGGTAGTAAGTATGAGCAGCCAAGGAGCAGCATTCTTCAGGAAATGGAACTCGCCTCGTATGCTTGTCTTAGGAAGTGCGCCGATGTCTTTTATCAGCAGGGCTATGGCAATGAGTGTTATTGCCCCCCATGCCGCGTTGAAGTAGAAAATCCATCTCCAGTTGAATGTGTTGGCAATGAAACTGCCGACCGGAATGCCCACCAGATTGGCGACTGTCATGCCTAATGTCATCAACGCCACCGCAGTAGTCTGCTTATCAGGCATCAGGCGGCTGGCGACTATGGATCCGGCACCGAAGAATGCTCCATGAGGCAAACCGGAGACGAACCTGCCAACCATTCCAAACATAAAAGACTGACTTGAAGCGAACATGACGTTACCGACAGCATAAAATACCATCAGCCAAAGCAATATACGTTTTAGCGGCCAATTCCTGAGGAATATCGCAACTAAAGGAGCACCTACACAAACTCCTATGGCATACGCGGATATGAGATGACCTGCTTCCGAGATGCTTACGTTAAAATCATGTGACAGATCCGGAAGGATACTCATCATGACGTATTCCGTCATTCCAAGTCCGAAAGTTCCGAGAGCAAGAGCGGCTATTCCTTTTTTCATCGGCTATTATTTTTTATTAAGCAACTATACAACAAAATTTGAAGGAAATGTGGTCACATTTCCTTCAAAAAAAAATATTATTTTCATTACTTTTCGGCGGCAGCCTTGATCTTCTGCAACAATGCCTCTTCTGTCATCTCGCCAGACTCGCGCATCACCTGCTTGCCGTCTACATAAAGGATGAAAGTCGGAATGGACTGTACCTTTTCCTGATCAGCAAGTTCCTCATTCTTGTCAATATCAAACTGAAGGACTTTGAGGTTTTCTGCAAGTCTGGTTTTAATATCTGCAACGATAGGCATCATCTTCTGACAATGAGGACACCAAGAGGCATAAAACTCCACTAATACCACCGGTGCTGATTTAATTTCTTCTGCGTAATTCATAATATCTGTGTTTATAAGTGTTTCAATAATAAAACAACCCAAATTCATGATTAGTTGATATTGTATAGTACCACCAATTTCTAAATATCATGAATTTTCGTTAATTTTGCAGTAGAAAAAACAACTTTGATTATGACTACAGAGAAACCTATAGCGCTTGTGACTGGAGCCACAAGCGGAATCGGCGAAGCATGTGCTCGTCGCTTGTATGGCGCGGGATATCGCGTAATAATTACCGGACGCAATACTAAAAGGTTGGAGTCCCTAAGGGAAAAACTTGGCGATGATGCTCTGCCGTTGGTGTTTGACGTGCGCAATCGCGAAGCGGTGGAAGCAGCCATCGCTTCTCTTCCCGCTGAATGGCAGGAGATAGAAGTTCTTGTCAATAATGCAGGGCTTGCTCTCGGTCTCGAAAAGGAGTATGAAGGTGACTACCGCGACTGGGACACGATGATCGACACGAATATAAAGGGGCTGCTGTATATGACGCGTGCAGTGGTGCCGGGGATGGTGGCACGTGGCAAAGGACACGTTGTAAATATCGGTTCTGTGGCAGGGGATGCCGCTTATGCTAATGGAAACGTGTATTGCGGAACAAAAGCAGCGGTCAAGGCAATTACCGACGGACTTCGAATAGACTTGGCTGAGACTCCCATAAGGGTGACGCTGCTTAAACCTGGACTTGTGGAGACACGCTTCAGCGAGGTGCGTTTCCATGGCGATACAGAACGTGCTGCCAACGTATATAAAGGGATTGTTCCTCTGACCGGAGACGACATCGCCGATGCAGCATTGTATGCGGTGCAAGCACCGCCACATGTGCAGATTGCCGAGATGCTCATCCTGGCGACGCATCAAGCAAGCGGCAGCGTAATATGCAGGAAATAAATAGACACGTACACTTAACAAAATGGTCGCAACTCAAATGTGCGACCATTTTTTCATTAAGAAACTTTTATGGATTGCATTCTATTTCACTTCATCGGCTGTGTTTTTCTTAAGAATGATATAACCTGAAAGATTCCTACAATTGAGTCTTACTATTGAATCATTCTCTACGTCTATTACGGCAATTTCAGGAAGTATCCTGCGGATTGCGTCTTCGGTCTGCATATTGTCGCAAGCCATTTCTGTCATCATTCCATCTCCTAATGTAATAGAATCGCCGGAAAGGGTATAATATCCGCTGATTGAATTACAGTTGGTCATTATGGAGTATGTGCTATCTGTAAACTGCACATACTGTTTGATGTCGGGAAGTATCTCGGCTGGACGGACATAATCAGAGTCATTGAAGAATATATTCTCAATATACCATTGTCCTTTTAAGTCGATATTCGCTTCTGCAGCAATATCATTCACTTCTGCACTGTCATTATTGACAGAACCTTTATTTCCTGTACAGGATGCCATCATGGCTACGGCAAAGAATGCCGTCATCAATCTTGTTTTCATATATGTTTATTATGTTAATTTGTTAGGTCATTGTTTGAGCGGATCGAGCCAGTAGTGGGCTTCTTCCCAGTCGGGATCCTCTTCCATGACAAACTCGAAGTGGAAGGGATATTTGCCGGATGATATCAGCGACTGCAGGAAGGTGTTCGCCAAACCCGGGTTGTTGACATACCACATGGCCTGGGTCTCACAATTTCCAGTGACGCGTCCGAGAAAGAGAGCGTTAGGATGATTATCATCGCCCGCCAGATGCTTGCATAGATATTCAATGAAATCCTGCATCTTAACAATATCCTCTTTATCCGGCATATCATCACCAACACAGTTCTCAAATCTCATGATGAGGGACAGATACCATCGAAACGGATCCTTAGGCGACACTTCCATCAGAGCCTCGTTGAGCACACATACATGTGGTTTTCCGTCAATTCTGACATCGGCACACACAAACCTTTCCTCCGGAATCGACACTTCATAACTTCCCGAAGCCTTAAGTTTCGGTTGCTTTTCTTTTCCCTTGAAAAAATCAAATATTCCCATTATATTGCTTTTTATTCAAGTTTTACTTGTTCTTGCATATTGATCCGCAATCATTTGCGCAGAGACAGTGCTTATTCACTGCGTACTAATTTAGAACTTGCGAATGTCGAGTTAATGTATAGCAAATTTTTGAAAATTGCATATATAAATACCTGACGGCAGATGGAATGTATTTATTCCGGGATTTAATGTCAAGATCCGAGTTGTGCCGTCTATACTAAATAAAGGAAGTTTACTATTGCTTGAACTTTCAATTATGAGATCTTTCCCATCAATTCTAAAAGATAAATGATCATTTTCAATGGATTCAACGTCAGCGTCACTTCCCCATTGGGTTTTTAGCCATTCAATCGATCCGTAGAGCCATGACTGTAGACGCTCTGACTCTCTTGCTACATCAGCATGCGAGTATTTAGGCCATCTTTTCCCATCACTGATAGCGGCAGCCGCTATCTGGTCAGCATACTCATGAAGAGCGGTCGAAAGCATATCCGGGCCTTCTGCAAGAAAACGAGACCATATTTTCTTTACAATCTCAACGAATGTCGGCATTGCATAGAACTCCCCTATCCATGTTTGTGAGAAATCAGGATGATCAAATATAAATCGTGGTTTGTCTGCCCGTCCAGCAGCAAATGCATTTCCAAAGTCCCAGACCGGACCAAACTTCCATTTCCCATCTTCTCCCCTTTGACGATTGAGATAGCATGATCCATGGAATGACTCCATATCAAGCATCAGTTGATTTACTATAAAATAGCGAGCAAGGATATCAAAATCGACAAGACTATTAGCCTCGCTTTCGTTGCCTGATGCAAGTGCATTCTGTATAGACTGCATAGCAGTTTGGAGATATGACTGTTGCTCCTGTGAAAGCACCTCGGGAGACTTGTATGTTAACCATATCGGGTGTCCGGAAGTGTCCATTATTGTTACATGTGGATCTGAATCGTAGTTGTCAATTTCCACAAGCCACCCTCCATCTACGTCGTCAATGGCATCATCTGCTTGCTCCACTATATTCACCCGATCTTTATCAACCCGTATTGTCTCAGTGAGCCAATAAAGTCCTATATAATCTCCATTCAATACCACTTCAAGAGGACGAGTAGCCGGAGTCCAGGGCATTCCAATTGCTTCAGAGGCAGCAAACCCTAGTGCATTACGCAGTCCGGCAGCAGAGTCATCAGCATGAGCCAGAAGAGCAAAGTGCTTGCTCTTGTTCATTCCCAACAATTCTGTCTTTTTATCGAGTTTGATACGATATGGTTTCTTATCAAATCCCCACCAAGTGTAGTTGCCTCGTCCTCGAATCTGCATCAATGCTTGATCATCAAGACTTCCTATAGCCTCAACACCTTCCACACCCATCGGGTCAATATAATAATGAGCCTGCAAGTATTCATCCTTAGAAGTGATTGACTGATTTCCTTCGGTTGTGATAAACATGACCGGCAATGTTCCGGACCATGGTTCATGTCCGGAAATATCTGTTGAAAACATCAGACGCATGTTGTCGAGATCTACCTTTACAGTGTAGACTCTTTTCTCCGGAGCATCAATGTTGGGAGATTTCTGAAATTCTTGAATATAAATCCATTCGTTATCCTTAACTGTAGAATTTGGATAAAGTGTTCCTTCGTCAAAGCGAGTCCAAGATCCCTCAGGATTTACAGTAGAAATCTTGAACTCCCTATTGTTTGAGAAATCAATGTCTACTTCAAAAATACCATTGGCACCAGGAGTTGCAATTTCAGGATGTGAGATATCCCAGTTGTTGAACCCTCCTACAAAATAAAGTGACTGAGTTGCGCCAAAAGTATGGAACGCGACGCATAGGCACGTGAATATTGCTGCTAAGATAGACTTCATATTTTTTTACAGAATTTTCTGCAAAATTAATACAAACTTCTGAAATTTCAAGCCCCTACTTCATTCTCCAAACATTTTCCTGAAATTTTTTTACGAAGTATGTTGCAAATGCCTTCAGTCTGCGTCTACCTAATAGATGGAAAGAGATTTTTTCATATCAGCATTCCGCAATG
>CAMWQF010000221.1 GCA_947176285.1 uncultured Porphyromonadaceae bacterium | reverse complement strand
GATCTTTTAAGGATGAGGTCAGATCGCGACTTACGTTCTCATGTGGATATTTTAGAGAAGGAACTGTTCTATAATCCTACTGAGCGTGAGCAAGTAGATCGTATAAGTAGACTCTTGAGTAAGGATGGCCTTGATAATGTTAAGACCAGACTTTCTGAGAGTGGTCTTCGGTGTGGCATATGTTGTCTATTGTATGGTGCACCAGGTACCGGCAAGACGGAAACCGTGTTGCAGTTGGCAAAGAGAACCGGTAGGGACATCTTTCAGGTGAATATTTCAGGTTTGCGAGATAAATTTGTCGGAGAGAGCGAGAAAAACATTAAGATGGTATTTGAGCGTTACAAGAAATTATGCCAAGGCAGTGAGCATATCCCGATACTTCTTTTCAATGAGGCTGATGCCATATTCGGACGTCGTTTTGAAAATCTGCGTTCATCTGTGGAAAAGATGGATAATGCAATTCAGAATATAATTCTTCAGGAAATGGAGACATTCGAGGGAATTCTTATTGCCACCACCAATCTTACGGATAATCTTGATTCTGCGTTCGACCGTAGGTTTCTCTTTAAGGTGGAATTCACTAACCCCAGTGTGGAGGCGAGAACCAAAATATGGCATTCACTGCTGCCGGAAATAGATAAGGAAGAGTGTGCAACATTTGCTAAAGAGTTTAATCTGTCAGGTGGACAGATTGAGAATGTTGCTCGTAAGTATAAAATAGAATATGTGGCTACCGGTGTATATCCAGACAAAGATAAGGTAAAGTCATTTTGCAAGGAGGAATATTTAAATCGGCGTAATACACATAGGCGTGTAGGTTTTTGAAAGTAAGACCCAATACAGACGATTGTTGAGTTTGAACGGGCAAATGGACAAGAAATTTTTTAATATTTATTGAAAAAGAGGAGTGAAAATTTGGAGGATATCGGAATAATACTTAAATTTGCAGTATTGGACAGAGTTCCATAACAAAGAAGAAAAAACACGAAAGTGTCTTACTGATTCTTGCCGATTGAAGTCTGCAAATTTCAAATAAGGGCAAAAAGATGAGGTTGGCACTCTCGCGTCATAGGCTATGGCGTGAGGGTTTGCTACTGATCTTATTGCCCGGGTATTTGCAGACACCTAATCGGATAAGTAAAAGTAAGCGGCTCTTGCGCTTTTGTAATTTCAGTTGCTAGCAGAACTGAATTGATTTGAAATCGCGTTTTAATCCTTTTGTGCTTTTTATATTTCTTGGGAGAAAACAAATACACAAATTTGGTAACTTATTTATAATAATCTTAACATGGACGTGACATTTTTTGACTATATTGGTGTGGCCGATATGGAACGTATTCACTCATCTACAATTGCTTGGATTGTGTCGGATTCGTGTAAGGCTTTATCTGTGGCTTCGAGAACAAAAATTCTGAACACATTATTTGGTACAGAGAAAAACAATATTAAGTCCATAGAAACTACCACTGAATTTAAACATATAGATATTGCTTTTAAAACAATAGATTCAGAAGGGGAACAATGGTGGTTTTTAGAGAACAAAATAAAAGCTACTCTTGGGGAGAATCAACTTGATAAGTATATGAAAGAGATTGAGGAAGATACTAAAAAAGATCATACAAAACAGAATGCTAATTGTGCGATTCTTTCGCTGCTTGGCGTTTTTCCTCAAGATAAAACTGGTAACTGGTATTTGGCTAACTATCGTCAATTGAAAGATATCCTCAAAGATGTTTGTAAGGATTCAACGGAGGCAAACTATGATCAATTAGTGATAATCAAAGAATATATAAAATGTGTAACTAATTTAGAGGAGGCATTATCGGAGTTCATTACTAATCCTAATAAATATACCAGAGTCTTTAGTGATGGGGATAAGACCAAAGCAAAAAAGAGCAGTCAGAAAGAAGATGACAAGATAATGAGTTACATTTCAAAAAATTCATTAGAAACACTATTCCAAAAATTATTCTTCACAAATATTTTAGCCTCAATCAAACCTAAGAATATAATAGATTTTAATAGATGTCATGTTGGTGAAACCAGAGGAAACGCATACTTTGGTTTTGTGTTGGGCGAATGTGAAAAAGATCAAAAATACTCGTTTGATATATCTTTCCAAAAAGGGGCATTTAAATTTTCAGTTTGTAAAGAACACTATCCGCGCATTCAAGGAAAGACTAAAGGTGAAATTTCAATCTGGGAAAAGGTGTTTAATAAACTTAAAGAAGATAACTCATTCTCTAACTATACTAACATAAACAAACCCAAAAGTAAAGCACGCATGTCTATCTCATACAATATAGGATCCAATTGGTATGAAAAGAAGAACATAAAGGAATTTTCGGATATAGTTGTCCAGCAAATTCTAATTGCGAAGCAAATGGTTGAAAAAGCGACTGAATATAGGGGGTGTATAGAAGCGAAAAATCAATAAATTAAACCCAAAAACTTTCTTTTACAAATACAAAGCTTCTGCATTGCTGAGTGAAGTAATTCTTGAATAAAAATCGTTGCTGTTCAGTTGGATTCTATTAGGCTGGAAGTAAGTTGGAAAGGATAATAACGAATTAATATTATGGAAGAAAAGGAAATACATATTAAAAATCTGCTCAGAGCTTGTGGTATGCAGGTCTTCGTGGATTATCTGTTTCCTGCATTGTCGAAGGATATCAATGTGACAGTATTGGAGATGTCTAGAATATGTCCTGAGTTTAATATCTTCTCTGCTAACGCTCAGAATACGAGATTGTCTAAGGCGAAGACAATCTTTAAGAATGGTTGGGAGTATGATGCACTTGAGATTATTGCTAGTTCTTCTCGAGTGCCATATGAAATAAGAATGAAGGCTCGTGAAATGTTAGGATAGACAGGGCAGAGGCCTCAAGCCGCGGGACGATGACGAGTGCGGCTTCAACGCCTTTTTATTAATAGCATAAATTTTTGACTCAAAAAATTATGACATTTGAAGAGTTTAAAGAGTTGGCATTAAATCCGCTTGAATATGATGGCGGAAAGATTTTCAGGCTGGAGGTATTTGGCTATTATGATGAATGGATAAATGAAGATGGCGGTTATGGACTTGTTCATGCCAATACGTCTTATTACACATCTTTAGAAGAGGCTCAAAGTGCATTACTGCCAATATACGACAGTGTTTCTAAGAAAGATGGACTTAAGATATATTGTAGCTTAGTATATGAGATTCCGACAGGGATAGATATGCGGTTTGCAAAATACTCACGAGTGCTTTCTTTTGATGGTGAAGGAGAATTGATTGATCATACATTATGCGCGTATCCATGCGGAATTAATGAAGAGAAATACGAGATATTTAGGGGGCGTGACCAGAGTATGATCCGATTCCAGCCAGGTGATATTGTCGAAGTTCTGACATTATGGGAAGAATCAGCACCTTCTGTATTAACTGCAATAATCACCAAAACACCTCCAACAATAAAAGATTCGTGGGAATTATATGATCAATTAGGCGAATTATTTGTAGATGGCATTGAGTCAGATGAATATAGGTATCTTATTGGCGAGCATTGGTTGGCGGGACATAATTCTTCGACGCCATCGTTTCTTGTATTCAAGCCTCATGTGACGGTAACTGAAAAGCGTCAAAAAGAGTTGCTGGAATATTACCGGAATTATAAAGGACAAGCCTATTGGCGTCAAGGAGGAAGTCGTCTTGATGAAATTGCGCAATCCGCAGGAGGCCTATCATCAAATATGTGTCCAGGTTTTAAGAGCCTCACCCCTTCAGACTTTGACCCGATATATGAAGCAACGGAAGCAGTACATGTATTTGGAACAGCTGATTTTTTCGTTGAAAATCCTTTAGAAACCATTTTTGCCAGTATCGAGGAAAGATCAGGCAATATATTATCTAACTTTTCAAACTTTATAATCAGTATATCAAATACAGATTGGCATGGGAAGCATTTAAATCCTAAACGTATTTCAGAATGGGAGAAAATTATTGAGGAGAAATTGCATAACCCAAGGAATGTAAGATGGGGGGAGCGAATTATGAAGGGGGCAATGTTCTACAAAATTGATATTGTCGCATATAAGTAACGGTGTAAGATATGACATAGGAGGAATTTCGGGAGATGGCGTTGAATACACCACGTAGGGGTGTGGAGACTATCTTTGAAGTCATTGAGTGAGAATTGAGGATATTGTAATTGAGGATGAGGCTAATCAAGTTCTTAAAATCTATTTAAATTAAATTTTGTAATTTTGCAATCGAAAGATAAACGCAAAAATTGATTAGAATGGGTAGGAATAAAGTCTATGCTCAGGATCCGGGTCCTGAGAACAATGAGATGCCCTATGATTTTTGGGCATTCATTCGTTGGTGTGTCAATCATGAGGAACTTTCCGAGAGTTCCGCGAAGGTGTATGTATCAAATATCCGCACTGCATTTAAGACGATGTTTGCTGACGATGATGCCTTATTTAAGAACCTCAGGAATGCGTTTTTCTCACATACCCGTGAGCCGGAGCGAAGGATTGCGAGGCTTGAGGATAACTATGAGAGACTCGTCGCGTATGCTGAGACCGTTGCTGAATTTGGAGATGATTTTGAACTTAGCAAGTTCAGCCCTTCGCTTCGAATGGAAGTGTCCAAACCAGCTCCGAAAGAGGACTGGGTAAGGGCTTTCCAATGCTATTGCCGGTTTATCAGATGGAGGATAGATATTCAGCGTGAAAGTTACGGAATGAAAGTTGAGATAAAGGATGATCCTATGCATTTCCATGAGATTCCGATGCACAATCACTTCCGTCAATATATGAAGAATAAGGGCAAGGGATATACTGCCCAAACCATAAACACATACTGCTCTAAGTTGAGGAGGCTTTATAACCTTTTGATCAGACGAGTTCAAAAAAAGAAGATCTTTGATTATATTGGAGTGTACATTAGGAATGGACATGATGTTAAACCATTTCTTGACAAACTACAGAAAAGGATAGAGTATGAATTGGAATGGGAGACATTTCCTGATCTATCGGATGATGATGCGGAAAGGGGAAAGAACGCATTTTTGATCTACCGGGAGTTCCTGGAGGATTTGGCAAAGAATCCGGATAAGTATCCGGTCCCGGAGCGCTATGAGATTCCATGGAAGATAGATGATAAAGAAAAGACTAACTTAACTTAGAGCCCATCTCAAATTTATGAGATGGGCTCTTAAAGTGGATTGAACTGAGGGAAGACACTGG
>CAMWQF010000220.1 GCA_947176285.1 uncultured Porphyromonadaceae bacterium | reverse complement strand
GGCGCAGACCTCTCTCTTCGAGAGTCACAGAACTGTCAGAATGGCGCAGAAATTAAAATATGGATGAATTTGCAGATAATACAAAATAAAAAATTCTGTGAAAGTCTGCCAGTTCTGAGCATCGCCATGAGGACGCAGTCCGATTGAGCGAGATCTGCGCCTAATCCGCATCAGATTCCATAGCCGGAAGGAACTTATCGATATCTTAGGCGCAGACCTCTCTCTTTGAGAGTCACAGAACTGTCAGAATGGCGCAGAAATTAAATTGATTTGGATAAATATTTTTCCGAGATTCAGAAGCGCATGGACACATGAGGAGCATGCTTACTGATTGCTAATCAATATGCGATGATTAGCAAATTTGGAATATATATTGTAGTATAAAGGAATTTTTATTAATTTTGCAGGGTAAAAATCAAGAATTATGAAGAGGATAATTGCATTTATGGGTTTAATGATGACTGTAGTTTGCATCAATGCTCAGACAAAGGTTAAGGTTTATGATGAAACCATCAATCCGGATACCCAGATTGTGGAAGCTTTGGCTAAGGCTTCAAATGAGGGAAAGTTTGTTGTAGCGCAATTAGGAGGCAATTGGTGTAAATGGTGCATACGCTTCGCAAAATTTGTTGAAAATGATGCTGACATAAAAAAACTTGTGGATGACAATTTTGAATTCATTCATGTCAACTACAACCCTCGAAATTCTGAAGCCAATGTTGACAAAACCGCTACCGAGGCTGCCTTAAAAAGACTTGGGAATCCGGTAAGATTCGGTTTTCCTGTTCTCGTTGTAATGGATGCAGATGGAAATATACTCCACACCCAAGATTCCGGTTTTCTGGAATCAGGAGAAGGCTATGACAAAGAGAAAGTGAAGCGCTTTTTCGAGACATGGACCCCGGAAGCCGTCAGATCTTCTAAATTATAAAAAAATATCCGATGATTTTTCATCGGATATTTTTACTTTAATCGGTGAGTTTTACGCTTTTGAACTGACCGAGAAGGTTAAAGGTGAGTTCCACATCGTCTGAAAGTTCAATTTCATATTTGGTGGATGTTTTTTCGATTTTGACAATCTTGACATCCGGATAATTCTTTTTGACATATGTCCTGATTGCCTTTGGTATTATTCCTTCAGGCACTTCTCGAGTCTTGCAATCAACTGAAGTCCATTTCCCGGCATTGTTAAACTCTATCTTTGTTCCATTTACAAGTTTTACGTCATAGTCTGTCTTTCTCAGCAAATGTTTATCGGTTTTGATCATACCAACCTTTGCTTTCGGAAAGTATTGTGTCAAGAAAGATTGGGCAGCTTCAGGCAGATCCTCTCGATTGATAGAATACTTATCAAAAGCAAATCCTGACAAAGTGGTTGCAATAACTGCAATCATCAACAAAATGTATTTTTTCATAGCAAATTATATTTAAGATTTTCTACTAAAACAATGTCATAAGCGTGATAGTTTACTTTATCGCTCTAAAAGCTCCTAAGCTCAAAACACTTTCGTTTATGACGTCTTTAAGATTACCTAATCTAGCTGATTTCTTTTTTGCCTAAGAGTCAAATGCCTTAAAATTTGCAGAAGTGCGTGTTTTTTTTTATCTTTGTGAAAAATTCAGAATATTATGAATTCATTAAGATACCCTGTAGGAATTCAGACTTTCTCGAAGATTATTGAGGAAGGCTATGTTTATGTAGATAAAACTAATTATATTCCTTCTCTCCTTAGGCAGGGACAGTATGTATTTTTGAGTCGACCAAGACGATTTGGTAAAAGCCTTCTTTTGTCAACTCTTGAAGCATATTTTGAAGGTCGTCAAGAATTGTTCAAAGGTCTCGCTGCCGATAGAATGGACCTTGATTGGACACCTTCTCCTGTGCTCCATTTCGATTTTAACGCAGAAAACTACAGCCTTCATAACGGTCTTGAATTGCATCTTGATACTCTTCTTAGAAGTTTTGAGAAGATTTATGGTCGTCAAGATGACGATATAACACCATCACAACGGTTCAGATCTCTTATAGAATCAGCTTACACGCAAACCGGACGGAAAGTTGTCATATTAATCGACGAATATGATAAACCGTTATTGGATATCGAAGAAAACGAAGAACTGTTTGAAAAGAATCAGAGGATTCTGAAAAGTTTCTTTGGTAATCTTAAATCCTTGGATAAATTCATTCGTTTCGTATTTATTACAGGAGTGGCCAGATTCAGTAAAGTCAGCATATTCAGTGATCTAAATAATCTTGATGATATATCAATGGAAGATGAATATGCCAATATATGTGGGTGGACCGAGAAAGAACTCTTAGATAATTTCAAGTCAGGAATAGAAACGCTCGCAGAAAAACGGGGAGAAAGTTTTGATTTTACTCTTAGTGCCCTTCGTAGTTATTATGACGGGTATCTCTTCTCAGATGAAGGTTCTCGTCTGTATAATCCTTTCAGTATATTGAAAGCACTTAAGAAAAAGAGAATAGATCCTTATTGGTTTGAAAGTGGAACTCCAATCTTCCTTGCAAGGCGGATAATGGCAATGGGTACTTTTCCTCCAGACATCAGTGGCCAAATGTGTACCCGGGAAGATCTTATTTCCGTTGGACTTAACGATCAAAATCCAATCCCCTTGATGTTTCAGACCGGCTATCTTACCATAGGCTCCTACAGAGAGGATACAAACCTCTACGAATTGCGTTTTCCTAATCGGGAGGTTGAGATTGGATTCTATGAAAAATTACTTCGAATATATGCCCCTGAAGTTAACGATCCATTCAGTCCATTCAGTTTCTCACATTTCAAGACAGATCTCGTGGATGGTCGCCCCAATGACTTTATGGAGCGACTTGCAACTCTTCTAAAGGATCTTCCCGGAGAAGATCACTACGAAGCGACTTATCGGGCAATCACTTATCTTCTTGCGGTGCTATGTGGAACAAAGGCAATTGCCGAACACAACGGATATAAGGGACGTAGCGATATTGAGGTATTAACCGGAAACAACATCTATGTTTTTGAATTCAAATATAATAAAAGCGCAGAGGAGGCTATAGAGCAAATCCATTCTCGTGACTATGCAGGCAGATACGCTCGTGACTCCAGGACTGTGTATTTAATTGGTGCTAACTACAATGAGAAAAAGGAAGAGAGAGGTTTGAAGTACATTATCGAAAAGTTTTAAGTCTAAGTCTACACAAATATTATGATCAATTGGGTTTGATACTCAATATTTGTAAGAGTGCAAAATTACCTTTGATTTTGTAAGACACATGAGGAGCATTTTTGCTTCTAAGTTTGACTAATGTGACGCACAAAGTGGGTAAGATTGTCATTGTTGTAATGCTTGTCTTTTTTCAATTCGGATAAATGGTACTTTTCCGACCTTGGCAGCATAGACAGGAAAATTGGAATTATACATCTAGTCAATAGTAACGCCATATACTTTCCTTGCCCCAGCTATCATATAGAAATCTATAAATCGCTTTCCTTTCTCTCCTCTCATACAGATCGGACGCACATGCCATATAGATTTAGATATATCCTTGTCAACAATTCTCCAATCGTACTTATTGGGGACTATATAATCGGTCAATTCAAATGGAAAGTTATATCGGATTCGGAATGGTTTTCCTACATAGCGGCAATAGTTGTAGGAAGATATAATACCTTTAAACCGGTCGAATATACCACCATGATACATCGTGCCATCTATTATAACTATTCCTGACTTCCTTTCAGCAGGGTCTACATCTTCCCAACTTGAAGACCATGAAAGATATTTCAACCTGTAGAAATATTCTTTCAACCCATGGCGGAAACCAAGACAAAAATTTTTTAATCTAAAAGACATATGTTAGTTGTTTGTCAATAAACATTATAATGAAAAATTACTATGTCTTGCTTATTGATATAACGTTAAGAAGTTTATATATGTTTAGCGACAAAAAAAATTCAACAAGAAGTGTCAAAAAAATTTCAAAATAACTTGGTATATTTCGCTTTTCCTGTGATTATAGGCAGCAATATTGGTAAAAGAGTGCAGCCCCTCCGGGGCAGATATGGGAGTATGGTGGCTTAACACACGGATTAACCTTGGGCTAGCAAGGTTATTGCCTTCCGGCGTTGAAGAATCTAACCAGTATTGCATTAGACTACGATGCTCTCAAATTTTAAGACATGGGGGTCTTTGTGTTTACAATCTCTTGAATCCAATGATTTATGTCATATGGTTTCTTTTCTTCCTCAGTGGCAGGTAAAATAGGTGTGCGCATAAATCGTTTTAACGTCTCTTTATCATTGAGTTCATTCATAAAAAAAATGCGAGATGGAGTGTAGAATGGTAAGTTTTTTATTGCAGAATTGTTTGAGAGTACTTTCTTATTCAAGAATAATCCCTCAATCACTCTAAGCGTAATCCCGGACTGTTTTGTTTTTGTGCAATCTACCAATACCTTAGACTGTCTTATCAGTTGCAGAGTCTCATTATAATCAACCTCCTTATTTCTGATTTCAATACCATCAATCACTCCACACTTTTCGTGCCTATCCACTATTATGAATTTCGTTGTGTAACCCCACTCTAAAAGTCGTGAATTAAGCTCTTTGAGAGTGCCGAAACGTCCTTTATTCAACCCTATGAAAAAGAAATCGTAGATTTCATACGTAGCTAAATTTTTCTGTTCCGGCAAGCGGTAGATTTGATTATGAAGAAACATTTCATGTTGATTGGCATCTTGAGGATCAAAAGTATGAAATAAGATAGTCTTATCGGTGGAAAGAGAGAAAATTCGGGGTCTGTAATCATTTAGAGTGTTCCAAAACCACACGTGAACCGTATTGCACTTCAGATGCTTTATGAGATATCTTACATTCTCATAAGTCCAAAAGTCGAATAATATCACTTCATCTTCTGGCTTAATCATCCGAAGGACTGCCTTCTTTTCCTTATTGTGGGATAAGGGTGTGTACAGAGAAATCGATAATCTCTCACCCCATTTGAGTAACTTTCTTTTTAATCCATGGGGTAAAGGTACTTCTATGAGAGTAACGTTTTGCTTATCCTTAATTCCGTTAAGTATATATCGGGAATAAGAGAAATTGTCGTGAAAAATATAAATCATCAATTTTGTTAATTTAGCGTCTCTTTCCTACCGTTTTCTTTCTTCGGAATCATTGTGATGTCATTTGTCTCAAATTCAGAAATCAGTAGAAGCCTGTTATAATATATGAAGAGTAAATGCAAATTTACATAAAAATTTCGAGATTTCCACAC